>CAJFEW010000004.1 GCA_904374805.1 uncultured Neglectibacter sp. | reverse complement strand
GGTTCTGGGCTGTCTTTCTGGAAGACGGAAAGCAACGAACTTTTCAGTCCCGCTGTCGCTCGCTGCTCTCGCTCTCTGGGGCGGATTTGCAGCAGGGCGACGCGTGGGGGGCTTGGGAGTGGACCGGGTTCTGGGCTGTCTTTCTGGAAGACAGAAAGCAACGAACTTTTCAGTCCCGCTGTCGCTCGCTGCTCTCGCTCTCTGGGGCGGATTTGCAGCAGGGCGACGCGTGGAGGGCTTGGGAGTGGACCGGGTTCTGGGCTGTCTTTCTGGAAGACAGAAAGCAACGAACTTTTCAGTCCCGCTGTCCCTCGTTCCTCTCGCTCTCTGGAGCGGGTTTGCAGCAGAGCGGCGCATATGGGGTTTAGGAGCGGACCGAGTGCAGATCCGGCTTTCTGCACTTCCTTGCCATTTTCTAGTATCCACTGCAAAAAAGGGAAGGCTGTCAGACGACAGCACTCCCTTTTTATAGATTCTGTTTTCCCCAGACGGGTTACACTTCCGGCAGCCACACCCGCATCTGATTTTCTCCTCGGTTGCCCCACACGCAATAGGGCACCAAGCGCACATCCGCCGGTTTCCGTTCCGGCCGCTTGCGGCTGTACAGCGCCTCTCCAGGAGAACTCCGCCAGCCCTCTCCCATCAGCGGCACAATGCCTCCCAGCAGATCGGGGTCGTAGGGCTCCTCCGTCAGGGTTCCCTCTGCCGCCAAGGACAGGGAGAGCACATCCCCTTGGTTGTCCACTCCCTCGGCACAGTAGACCACCGGTCCCCGCTGCACAGCCACGCAGCCGGTGTCCGCAGGCACCCGGCTGCTGGCATACACTTTAAAGGGCGCCATATCCAGCGTCAGGCAGATTTGGTCTCCCTCCCGGAACTGCCGGGTCACATAGGCGTACCCGTCCTTCACCAAAGCGGAAAGATCTTGCGCCTCCCCGTTGACCGTCAGCGTGGTCTGCTGGCTCCAGGCGGGAATGTGAAAGGCCAACGTGGTCTCCGCCTCCCCGTGGAAGGTGCAGCAGATCTCCCCGGACCGGGGGTAATCGGTGTCAAAAGACAGCCCATAGCCCAAAGTGCTTTCCACCTCCCCGTCCAGGTACAGGTGGGTGAAAAAGGTGTTCTCCCCCTGGCTGTAGGCGTAACTGCCCAGAGAGGAAAGCAGCCGGGCCACGTTGGGCGGACAGCAGGCGCAGGCGTACCAGGGCGGCCGCTGGGTCAAGTCGTGTTCCTGGGTGACGGCCTTGCCGGAGATGCCCGGCACCACTTCCAGGGGATTCACATAGAAAAAGCGCTTGCCGTCCAGCTGCATGCCTGCCAGCACCGTGTTATACAGGGCCCGCTCCATCACATCGGCATACTCCCCCTTGGCCTCCATGTGGAGCATGCGCCGGGCGAAGAAAATCAGCCCGATGGAAGCGCAGGTCTCTGCGTACACCGTGGCGTTGGGCAGGTCGTAATCCACCGTGAAGGCCTCTCCCAACACCGTGGAGCCAATGCCGCCGGTCACATACATCTGCCGGTGGGTGACGCTCTCCCACAGAGTGCGGCAGGCCTGCTGCAAGGCCTCTTCTCCAGTCTCTCCGGCCAAGTCCGCCATGGCGGTGTACAAGTACACCGCCCGCACCGCATGGCCTACGGCGTCCTTCTGCTCCCGCACAGGCTGGGTGCTTTGGGTGTAGTCCGTATCCAGAACGTCCCGGTTGTCCTGCTCCCACAGGTACCAGCCCCGGTTTTTCCGCTCCTCTTCAAAGTAATGGGGAGCCTGTCCCCGCACGTCCACAAAATGTTGGGACAGTTCCCGGTATTTTTCCTTGCCGGTGATCCGGTACAGCCGCAGCAGGGCCTGCTCAATCTCCGGATGGCCAGGAAAGCCTCGGGTATTTTTCTCCATAAACTGCCGGTAGATGCAGTCCACGTTTTTCTCCACAATCTCCAGCAGATCGTCTCGGCCGGTGCACTCCTTCCAGGCGCAGGCGGCCTCTATGAGATGGCCCGCGCAGTAGAGCTCGTGGGCCTCCTGAAGGTTGGTCCACTTGCGCTCCGGCGCCTTCACGGTAAAATAGGAGTTCAAATAGCCGTCCTCCTGCTGGGCGTCCCGGAACAGGCCGATCACCTCTTGGGCCATCTTTTCCAGCTCCGGGTCCGGCCCGTAGGCCAGGGCATAGGCGGCTGCTTCCAGCCACTTGGCCACATCGCTGTCTTGAAAGACCATGCCGTAAAAGGGTTCCGTGACCGGCTCCCCCCGCAGCTTCTTTCCCGCCAGGCGGAGATTTTCCAGGGCATGGCTCTTTTCCACCCCCTCCTGCTGGTCTCCCAGCACCCGGTACTGGTAGGGGATCACCACGTCCCGCACCAGTCTTTGCCGGTCGGGCAGCAGCCCCTTGCCCGGCTTCCAAGCGGTCACCGGAACTTCTCTGCTGACTTTCATACCACTCGCTCCCTTTCTAACCGGGGTTTCCCCCGTTTGTTTCCAGGCAGTATCATAGCACAAAAACACGCCCGCCGCCAGACCTGCTGGAGGAAAAGGGCAAAACAAAACCCCTTCGCCGGTTTAGGCAAAGGGGTTTTCTTTGGAGCGGAAGACGAGGCTCGAACTCGCTACCTCCACCTTGGCAAGGTGGCGCTCTACCAGATGAGCTACTCCCGCATACGTTAGGCCGCTGTTTTTCAGCGCTCGCTTATTATAGCGAAAAAGAGGACGCTTGTCAACCCCTTTTTTACAAAAAAAGAACGTTCCTTCTTTGGGGGAAGGAACGCTCCCTGTGCTGCCAAAAGAACTTAGATCTTCTGGACGTTGACAGCCCGCAGCTTGGAGCTGTTCTTGGGATCGGGCTCAGTCTCGAAGGTCACTTTCTGGCCCTCTTCCAGAGTCTTGAAGCCGTCGGCCACGATAGCGGAGAAATGCACGAACACGTCGTCGCCGCCCTCGTCGTTAGAGATGAAGCCATAACCTTTTTCTGCGTTGAACCACTTAACTGTACCGTTCATAAATCGGCACCTCCATCATAAAAGATCGTATTATGCTAGCAGCGCCGGCCGCCGGTTGCCCAGCGTTTGAAAGGCTTCACGCTTCACCGAAGAGGAGACCCCCGGCTTTTAAAAAAACTCACAGCTTGTGTAAATCATCAGACGTTTGAATGACTTACAAAAGCTGTGAGTCCATCTTTCGTGCTATCAGAATACATCTTCACTATAGCATTCCCGCCGGCTTTTGTCAACCGTTTTCCTGGAAAAATCCAAACTTCTCCGCCGGGCTACCTCCGCTGCCAGGCCTTCCACCCAGGGCAAGGCCTGCAGCACCTGTTCCCTGCGCCGGAGCAGGTCCTCCTCCCCTCCAATCCCCAAATCTTCCATAAACTTTTGAAAATAGGGAAGACGCCGGGCCGCCGTCGGGGGGCTGTCCAGCTCCAAAATGCTCTGGCAGCGGGCAAAGGTGGCCCCCATCCAAAAGGCTGCCTCCTCCGGCCAAGGGGAATCCAACAGTTCCCGGCAGCCTCCCAAGGCCGCCGCTCTGCCTTGGGGGGAAATATCCCCCCGAAACGGATAGTCCTGGGAAGGGCCGCGGCTTTCCGCCGCCAGGGAAAAGCTCTCGGAAAGGGCCTCTAGATGAGGCAGGAGCCGTTCCCGTCCCAAAGGCTCCGGTACCAAAAGCCCCAGCAGGCGGGGATAGGCCTCTCCCAGCCCCCGCCGCTCCAAGGTCTCCCGGGCAGCAGCGTACCGCCGGCGCACGGTACAGTTGCGCAAATCTGCAACCAGCAGGGGAAAGCAGGTGATCCCCGTGGGAAACAGCCACCCGTTGATGCGCTGGGGATAGCCCTGAGGCAGAGGGCCCGTCAGGCCCTGCCGCACCCGGTCCAGCAAAGCCTGCACCCGGGCGTGCACCCACTCCTCCCGGTCGTAGCAGGCGGCCACCTGCCGGTGCAGGGCCTCCAGGCGGCCCTGGGGGTCCCAGAGGATCTGCCCCGCCTGGAGGGCAAAGGCCAAATAGTGGGTGGAAAGCACCCGCTCCAAGGGGGAAAACTCTGTTTCCTCCAGGCAGGTTCCCTCCAGCAGCACGCCCTCCGCTTGGAATTTTCCCAGCTTTTTCGGGCAGTTCCCCTGGGAGAACACCAGCACCACATCCACATCGGACGCCGCCGGCAGGAGAGCCCGCGGCGGTTTCTCCAAAAGGGAGCCGGAAAGATACGCACCCACCAGCCCGGGCAGCTTTTCCACCTGGACCAGCACCCACTTTTTTGCCGCCTGTTTCGCCTGGGTCACCGTCATGCTTCTCACCTTTTTCCTCGGTAGCGCTCCAAAAATCTCCTACGCCCTGCCCGGGAACGGCCTTTCCTCCCCGCTGCCAGGACCTGCCCTTTTGCGGACCTTCCCTCTTCTATTTCTAGCATACCGGAATGGGAGGCTTTCTGCAAGGCCTTTTCCCCGCTTTTACAAATTCTCCCCCTGTCTTGTCCTTCTCCTCCGGTGTGTGGTATACTAAACCAATACGGTGCAGGGCCGCCGAGCTTTGCCCGGCGCCGCTTTTGTAGGACTTTTGTAAATTTTCCCCCGCGTCCGGCGGGGGTTGCAAGGAGGGAGCTTCATGCTGCAGCCTAAAGCTTTGGCCGTGGTCAACCAGGTGCGCCAGGTGATTTTGGGAAAGGACGCCGTGGTTTGCAAGGTGCTCATGGCCATTTTGGCCCGGGGACACATCCTGTTGGAGGACAACCCCGGCGTGGGAAAAACCACCCTGGCCCTGGCTTTTTCCAAAGCCATGAGCCTTCACTATAACCGGGTGCAGTTCACCCCGGAGGTCATGCCTGCCGACGTGGTGGGCTTTTCCGCCCTGGACCGGCAGACGGGGGAATTTGTCTACCGGCCAGGGGCCGCTCTGTGCCACCTGTTTTTGGCCGATGAAATCAACCGCACCAGCGCCAAAACCCAAAGCGCCTTGCTGGAGGCCATGGAGGAGGGCCAGGTGACTGTGGACGGCGTGAGCCATCCCCTGCCCCGGCCTTTCACGGTGATCGCCACCCAAAACCCGGTGGGATCCGCCGGCACCCAGCTGCTGCCGGAATCCCAGCTGGACCGGTTTATGATGCGGCTTTCCATCGGCTACCCTGCCCTGGACCAAGAGGTGCTCATTTTAAAACAGACCGAAGGGGAGCGTCCCGTCAACCAGGTGCAGCCGGTGGTCTCTTTGGAAGAGGTGGTGGCCATGCAGGAGGAAGTGGGACAGGTCCATGTGGCCGACGACCTGTACCGGTATGTGGCCCAGCTCTGCGCCGCCACCCGGGAACACCCTCTCATCCGCCTGGGCGCCAGCCCGCGGGCGGGAGGCGCCCTGATCCGCGCCTGCCGGGCCTCTGCCTGGATGGCGGGCCGGGACTATGTGATCCCCGAAGATGTGCGGCTGCTGTATTACAACGTGCTGGAGCACCGCATCACCCCGGATCCCCAGGCCCGCATGAGTGACCGAAACGCCCATACGCTGCTGGGCGAGGTGCTGGAATCCGTTCCCCAGCCCAAAGTCGTGGGATAAAACAGGCCGAAAGGCACGCCTGCACCCTGTCCATGAAAGGAGGGAAACGGTCCATGCTGAAAAACAGGCTTTGCTATGTGCTGCTGCTTCTGTGCACCAGTGTGTTTTTTATCTGCTACAACGGGTATCTTTCCCTGTATGTGTTCGCCCTGTCTCTGCTCTTTCCTGTGCTGGCGTTTTTCTTCTCCCTGCCGGGAATGCTGGGCGCCCGGGTGACCCTGGGCTATGAAGACCGGGACGCAGGCGCGGTTCGCGGAGCGCGCAAGGGGGAGGCTGTCCCCCTGCGCATTCGGGTGTGGAACGCCACGCCCTGTATCAGCGGGCGGATCCGCGCCCGGCTGACCGTGGAAAACATCCTGACCGGCCAGCGGGAGGAGGAACACTTTACCTTTACGGCCTCTTCCCACCCCCAGGTGCTGAAACACCAGCTCTCCTCTCCCACCTGCGGGCAGGTGGTGTGCCGCCTGGACAAGCTGTGGGTCAGCGATTATCTGGGCATTTTCTCCCTGCCCTTGGGCAGGAGGCGCCGGCAGGAGGCCGCCGTCTTTTTCTGGCCCTCCGTCGCCGGCGTAGACCTGGCGGTGCAGGAGGGCAACATGCCCGACGCCCAGGGGGAGCGGTACTCCCAGCGCAAGCCCGGGGACGACCCTACGGAGCTCTTTGCCCTGCGGGAGTATCGGGAGGGGGACCGGCTCTCCCGCATCCACTGGAAGCTCTCTCAAAAAATGGGCAAACCTCTGGTGAAAGAACTGGGGCTACCCATTGCGGACCATCTGTTTTTCCTGCTGGACCTGAACGGCACCGGGGTGGAGGCGGACACCCTGCTGGACGCCTTTGCCACTCTGTCTCACTTTCTGGCAGAGCGGGAGACGGCCCACCGGGTGGGCTATTGGGACACCCGGAGCAACCGGCTGCGCTGTTTGGAAATCTCCCAACCGGAAGACCTGCTGCCCGTGTGGCGGGAGATCCTCTCCAGCCAGGGACTTGCCCCTCTGCCCGCTTTGGAAGGGGAGGCCCTGCCGGCAGGGGTCTCCCACTGTTTGTACCTGTGCTGTATGCCCCAGCCCTCCCTGTTGGGAGCCCTGCGGGCCCAGTACCCCGCTGCCCGGCTCAGCGTCCTGCAGGCCGCAGAAAGCTGGACCACCGCCCGGGAAAGCCGCTCCGACACCCTGGGCGGCGAAGCGCAGCTGACCGTGCTGCGGCCCGGGCGCATTGCCGAAAACCTCAACGGATTCTTGCTGTAAGGAGGCGTTCCCTTGTCCAAGAAGAAACACGAGGCCGGGGAAACTCCCCGCCTGCTGGATAAGCCCCGGATTCTCTACCCGGAGGCGGGCGTCCTCTCCCAGGCTGTCTTTTACGGGGTCCTGCTCCTGCTGGGAGGCCTGGGGAGTCTGGGCTGCCTGTTTGGAGCTTTTCCAATTCCCCTTCGGCCCGCACCGGTCCTAGCTGCCGGGGCACTCTGCCTGCTGTTCTGCCTGACGCTGTTTGTGGGGAAGCGGCCCTCTTGGATTTTGTCTTTGGCGGGTGTGGGGGCGTGGATTGGCCTGATCTTTCTCTTCTTTGAAGATCTGGTGCAAGGGTGCGCCCACACCGTTAACCAGATCCTCCTGGCCTATGGGGACAGGCTGGGCACGTCCCTGCCTGTTCTGCGCACCCAAACTTCCCTTCCCACGGTGGTGGAGCGTCAGTGCACCGTGTTCTGCTGCCTGTTTCTCTTCCCTTATCTATTCTTTCTCAGCTGGTTTTTGGTGGGACGGAAAAGCGGGTTTGCCGCTTTCTGCCTGACAGGGCTGGCGCTGCTGGTGCCCATGACCATCTCCCTGGTGCCTCCCTGGTTTTATCTGGCCACTTTGCTGCTGTTCTGGCTGGCGCTGCTTCTGCTCTCCCCCGCCTTGGGAAAGCGCCACCGGCTGTTGGAGGACAAAAAAGGCTTTCACGCCTCGGGCAGCCTGTCTGCCCGGCCGGCCACCTTGCTCTTGCTTCCGGCGGCAGCCCTCTGCATGGTTCTCACCTATTGGCTCTTCCCCCTGGAAAGCTACCAACGCCCCCAGCTGGCCACGGACCTGCGCCAGGGGCTCACCCAAGGGTTTGGCCTGGACGCCGCCCTGGAAGGGGGCGTGGGCAATGGGAATGGGCGGGTGCATTTGGACACCCTGGGCAGCCGCAGCTACACCGGGGAGACAGTGCTGCGGGTCCGCTATGATTGGGAGTCCCTGTCGGGCATCGCCTTCCAGGCCCCCACAGCCAACCGGGAAAAGGACTATCTGAAAAGCTTTGTGGGCAGCGAGTACACCGGCCGCAGTTGGGAACGGCTGCCTGCCCAAACGTGGCAGACGTTGGAAGAACAGCTGCACGGGGTGCACCCCCAAACTCTTTTGGACCGGTTCCGGCAGCTTTTCTACGCGGAAACGCCTCAGCAGTACACCCTCTCTGTAGAAAACCTGGAGGCCAATCCCCGCTGCCTGTACCTGCCTTACGGCCTGCAGGAAGAGAGCGTCGACCTGGAAACCATGGCCTATGTGGAGGACGGCTTTTGGGAGTCCACCCAGTTTTTCAGCGGCACCCCTTCCTATACGGTGGCCGCCTGGGGCCTGCCGGAGCAGAGCACCCTTTACCCCAGCCGGGTGACGTCGGCCATTTACAATGGGTTTCTGCGGGAGAAAAACATCTCCTCCCTGGAGGAGATGCAGCCCGAGGACGCCATGGAACTGCAGCGGGTGCTGGAGTGGATCAGCATCGGCGTGGAGGACGCCGACGGGAGCCCACGCTCTTGGCGGGAGTTGGAACTGTGGACGGTCCCCCAGGAGACCATGGCATACTTGACCCCGGAACAGCAGGCGGCCGTCCAAGGGGTGGAGGCCTACAACCGCTTTGTCTACGACCAGTACACCCAGCTGCCCCAGGACCTGCGGGCCACTTTGGAGCAATACCTGGAGGAAAATGTGCTCTACCAGCCGGTCACGGAGAACACCGTAGACGTGGGCAGCAACTCTCCCCTCTCGATTGCCCAGCGCATTGCCAACACCCTGGCCGCCCAGTGCTCGTACACCCTCTCTCCTCCTGTCCTGCCCGAGGGGAGGGACTTTGTGGAATATTTCCTGCTGGAAAGCCGGCAGGGCTTCTGCGTTCACTTTGCCACCGCCGCCACAGCCCTGCTGCGGGCCGCAGGCATCCCTGCCCGGTACGCAGAGGGGTACGCCGTGCCCTCCGGGCAGGAGGGCTGGGTGGACATTCCGGACTACAACGCCCACGCCTGGGTGGAGATTTACCTGGGCGGCACAGGCTGGATCCCCGTGGAGGTAACCCCCGCAGGGCCGAACGCTCCCGCCGCCACCCAGAACGCCCTCCCTGGGGAAGTGACCGCCACCCCCAGCCCCTCTCCCACACCGGCGCCTACGCCCTCTCCCACGGCGGAACCCACGCCGGCGGCAGAGACTTCCCCCACGCCGGCCCAAAGCGCCACCCCCACCCCTGCAGCGGGCTCCGGCGGGACTTCCTCCCAGGGAGGCGGCGGAGAAGGAACCTCCTGGCTTCTGACGGCAGGGGCTGTGCTGCTGGCCTTGCTGGCTGCTGGGGCAGTGCTGTTCCTGCGGCGCAGGCTGGTGCTGGCGGCCCGAGAGCGACGGTTTACCCAAGCGGACCGGAACCAAGCGGCCCTGGCTCTGTACGCTCACCTGCTGGCCCTCTACCGGGAGGGGCAACGCTTCCACGCCCCTTGGGCGGACCAGCTGCCCCCCTCGCTGGAAGACCTGGCCCAAAAGGCCCGGTTCAGCCAGCACACCCTCACAGAGGAAGAGGTGCGCGCCTTCCGCCTGGAAGTGGGGCGGGTACAGAGCCTGCTGCGGGACTCTCTGCCTGGGAGCCGCCGCCTGTGGGACCGTCTGGGTTCCCTTCTGCTGTAATCTTTCTGTGCGCCGCCTGCCCCAGCCGGGGCTGGACGGCGCCCTGCAAAAAACGCGCCTGGGTTTTCCGGTTGCCTCTGTATGCCGGAAATCCAGGCGCGTTTTCTCTTGTTATGGCTTTTGCAAAACTACTTTACCGCTCCTTGGGAGGCGGTCCGTTCTGGCCGGTCATTTTGGTGAGCAGGGCAATCAGCGTGGCGCACTCCTGGTCGGAGAGGCTGGCGGAAACTTCCCTGCCCCACTGGCTCATATATCTGCGGATCACCGGGGTCAGTTCCTTTCCCCGCTGGGTCAGGTACAAGTTGTTTTGCCTGCGGTCGTTTTGGTCGGTTTCCCGATACAGGTAGCCCAAGGTCTCCAGTTTTTTCGTGCGGCGGGCCACATTGCACTTGTTGATGAACATGTGGTTGGCGATGCTGTCCTGGGTAGCGCCTGGGTGGCGCTCGATGTGCAGCAAAATCAAATACATGGCGCCGGAGAACCCCAGGTCCCGCAGGCGCTCGTTCATAAACCGGGCCCGGCTGCGGTGCAGAAACGTGACTGCCCGTCCCAACTCTCGGGTGAAATTGGCGGGAACTTCCCGTTGTGTAGATGCGTCCATTTCCACGCCCCCTCCCACTGTGCGGCGGCGCAGGAACACGCCTGTGCTGCGGCTTGTCTGAGATATAGTATACCACGCCGCCGGGAATTGGTCAAAGAAAATCCCCGGAAAAGATGGGCCGCCTTACAGTCCCAGCCTGCCCCGCAGGAAGGCCTCCACCACCTGTTCCCCCTGGTTGCTGTCCAAGGTGCCGTTGACCACCACATCCGCATGCCAGCGGGTGGGCTCAATCAGCTCGTTGTGGCGGAAGCGCACCGTGTCCAAATACCGGTCGGTCACCTGTTCGTAGGTCTGCCCCCACGCCATGTGCTTGACAATCCGGCGCACCAGACGGGCGTCGCTTTCCAAATCCACAAACACTTTCAAGTCCGCCCGCTCCCGAATTGGGTCTAAATACAGGGCGAAGAGCCCTTCCACCAGCACCAAATCCCAGGGCGCTCCCTCTGCGGCCGCCTCTTGAAAGTCCTGGTACAGCCGGTCCAACTCCAAGGTTTCCGGGTGGTTGTGCTCCACATATTCCTTGCGGGTGATGGGGGCAATGGTGGTGGGCGGATTCTTTTTGAAATAGCCGTCCATGTGAAACACCTTCACCTGGCAGAGGGGGCTGAAATAAGCTTCCAGCCGGTCTGTCAAGGTGGACTTTCCGCTGCAGGTACCTCCTGCAATCGCCACTACATACGGTCTTTTTTCCATACTACAACATCCTCTCCGGCCCGGGAAATACCCCGGGCCTTGCTGCTTTATCGGCGGGTATCCTACAGCGCAGAGGATCCCCCGCGGCCGTGGCGGGCAACTTCCCTTTCCCGGCTGCGGGGCCGCCTCGCTGCAAAAACCTTCGCTGTCTACATCTACGCCCGAGGGCCCGCATACACCTGGCACACCTGGGCAAAACGCTGCCTGTCCTCTCCCACCAAAAGGCCCACCGTCATCCGGTACACCTGTTCCAAAGCACAGCGCACCTGGCTGTTTGTCACAGTCCCCTCCTGGAAGGGCAGGTACAGAATTTGATAGTCCACCCCGAACAGATACGCGTACACCCCGCTTGGCCGGCAGCCGCAGCGCTCATAAAACCGGATGCGCCGCCGGCGAGTCTCCGCTTCTTCCTGGGTGCGGGCGCTTTCCACGCTCTCCACCTCCACCAAAACAAAGGGCGCGTCCAATTCTTGGGAGAACCGCCGCAGGCCCCGGAGAAACTTCTGCCCAATGCCCCTGCCCCGCAGGGCGCTGTCCACGGCGTAATAGTCCAACAGGGCCGCGCCAGGGCAGCGGGCGAAGGCGGCGTAGGCCAAAATGCGCCCTCCCTCCTGAAAGCCAAAGCACAGATAGCTGCCTTGCTCGGTCAAGGTGCGCATGCTGCTCCAAGGGCGCAGTTCGCTGGGAGGAAAGTCCTCCTTCATCCGGGCCTCATACAGGGCCTGCATCTCCGCAAGCCCCAGCTTGACGATCTCCATCGGTTTCTCTCTCCACAAGGCTGTAAAATTTTCACGCGGACTTCTCTCCGCAAACTGATTGTAGCAAAAACTCTCCGGTTGGGCAAGGGGAGAAAGGGGGAGAAAGTCACTTGCCGGTTGCCTTTTCGACAGTTTTCGTGTATAATGTGCCCAAGCTTTCTGTGAGCACGCAGAATTACCGGGGCGTTTCGCCTTGCACTATACAGTATGGGAAAGGAATGTATCCTCATGGATGTCCTGAAAAAGCGCAATCTTTTTTTGGCAGTGACCCTTTTGCTGATTGTAGTCATTGTGGCGGTCTCCGCCTTTATCCTAGCTCAGGGGCCACGAGAAAGCTCTGTGGAGGTGCTCGCCCACAACGAGGACGGCACCATGCTGGTCAACGACTTTAACGACGGCCAGATGACCATTCCCTACTACAACATTTCTACCAACACCACTCTGCCCCAGGACTTTCACGAGGAAAG
The DNA here is from genome assembly GCA_904374805.1 of uncultured Neglectibacter sp. Taxonomy (GTDB): domain Bacteria; phylum Bacillota; class Clostridia; order Oscillospirales; family Acutalibacteraceae; genus Acutalibacter; species Acutalibacter pullicola. The sequence goes on along the minus strand of CAJFEW010000004.1, from coordinate 43,430 downwards.
CAACGGCACCATCACCTATGAGGGCGGCGAAAGCCTGCTGGGCATCAACGTCAGCTCCCAATCCGGCGCCATCGATTGGGCCCAGGTGAAGGAAAACGGCGTGGACTTTGCCTTGATCCGGGTGGGCTACCGGGGCTATAAACGGGGCCAGCTGGTGCTGGACGAAAATTTCCAGACCAACATTGCGGGAGCCACGGAGGCCGGCATACCGGTGGGGGTTTACTTCTACTCCAAGGCGGTGACCGACGCAGAGGCGGACGAAGAGGCCGCCTTTGTGCTGGAGCAAATCCGTGGTTACAACGTGGACTACCCCATTGCCTTTTTCTGGGAGTATGACTACGGGGACAACGGCAGCCTGGACCAGGCCTCCCGCACCATTCAGTGCAACGGGGAGCAGATCACCGGATTTATCGACGCTTTCTGCCAGAAGGTGGAGGACGCCGGCTTTGAGGCCAGTTACTACGCCTCCAAATCCATGGCCTATGAGACCCTGGACCTCTCCCGGCTGACCCAGTACGACCTGTGGTATGCAGAATACCGGGCCGCTCCCAGCTTTTACTACCAATTCGGTATGTGGCAGTACACCAGAGAGGGCACGGTGCCGGGCATTTCCCAGCAGGTTCCCATCACCCTTTCTTTCAAGGACTACGCAAACAACTGACGCTTTCGGTCCGCCTATTGCAGGCGGGCCGCGTTTTTGGGGAAATCTTTCCCCGCAGGAGGATGTATGGCGAAACGATACAAACAAAACCGTTTGGCTCTCCTGGGCATTGGGGCAAGCGCCCTGGTGGCCTTGCTTGTGGTGATCCTGGTGGTGGCGGTCTCCCTGGCGGGAGGGTCCCAGCAGGAGGAAACCTCCCTTCCCAGCGACCAGCTGCAGGTGGAGGATCTGTACGAGGGGACCCGGTCCATTCCCAAATTTGACTATCCGCAGAACCAGTACGACTCCCAGCTCTTTGTGGAACAGGACGGCTTTCTCCGCTATGACGACGGAAAGGCTGTGATCGGCGTGGACGTCTCCGAACACCAGGGGGACATCGATTGGCAGGCTGTGGCAGACGCAGGCGTGGAATTCGCCATGTTGCGGGTGGGCTACCGGGGCATGACCCAGGGCCTTTTGAATGCAGACGCCACCTTTGCGCAAAACTATGAAGAGGCCCGGGCAGCAGGGCTGCAGGTGGGGGCCTATTTCTTCTCCCAGGCCATCACCGACGCCGAGGCCCAGGCGGAAGCGGATTTCGCCGTGGAGACCTTGGATGGGCGGGAACTGGACTATCCTCTGGTGTTTGACTGGGAACCGCCCCTGCCCAGTGAGGAGCTTCCTGCAGAGGACCTGCGGGCCTACGCCATGACCGGGGAGGAAATCACCGGGTTTGCCAAAGCTTTTTCGCAGCGGGTGGAGGAGCTGTGCTATATCCCCTGTGTGTACACCAACAAGCACATGGCCTACAACACCTTTAACCTGACCGAGCTTAACGAATACGACCTGTGGTATGCGGAATACCAGCCGGTCCCCAGCCTTTACTACCATTTCCGCATGTGGCAGTACACCGCCTCGGGCACAGTGCCGGGCATCGCGGGAGATGTGGACATAAACATCTGCTTCGACCCCTATTAAAGCCCAAGGGCAACCTGGGAAGCGCCCCTGCGCCGGACGCTTTGGCCGGCAGGCAGTTGGCATTTTTCCTGTTTCCCTGTGGTGTGAAAGAAAAACAGCGGGAGGCTGCCGGTTTCTGCGGCAGCCTCCTTTTGGATGGCGGCAGGACGTTGCAAAATTTTTTACAGGGAGAGCAGACCTTTCCAAAGACTGCCCCGTCTAATGGACGCATGGGGAAATTACGGGGAATCGCCCCGGGGGAAGAAGGAGGAAGTTTTGGAGCGACTGGTGCGAAAAGCCCAGCGGGGCGACAAAAACGCCTTTATGGACTTGATCGAGGAAAATCAACTTGCCCTGTACCGGGCGGCCAAGGCCATTCTCCACCGGGAGGAAGACGTGGAGGACGCGGTACAGGAAACCATTTGCAAGGCCTTTTATAAACTCAGCGACCTGCGGCAGCCCAAGTATTTCAAAACCTGGCTGACCAGGATTTTGATCAACTGCTGCTACGATTTGCTGCGGCAGCAAAAGGGCCTGGTCCCTCTGGAAATCCTTCCCGAGGAAGGCCGGGCAGACGACCGGGAGCTTTCCCTGGACGTGCAGCGGGTGCTGCAAGCTCTGGGGGAAAACGACCGTCTCGCCATGACCCTCTATTACTTAAACGACATTTCTGTAAAAGACATCGCCGCCATGCTGGCCATCAGTGAGGGCGCCGTGAAACAGAGGCTGTCCCACGGGCGGAAGAAATTCCGGGAGGCCTATGAGGAACAGGAGCGGGGAAAGGGGGCGCGTCATGAAAAGCGGTGATCTCAAGCGGGAAAAGCAATTTCGGAAACGGCTCTCCCAGGAATACGGCGTGGACCAAGTTCCCCCGTCCTTTTTCCAAGCGGTGGAGGACACTCTGGACAGCCTTCCCGACGAGCTGCCGGTGAAGCACCGTCCTCTGCGAGGGGTGCTGCGCACCTGCGCCGCCCTGGCTGCCTGCGCGCTGCTGGTGACCTTGGGGGCCTTTTGGCTGAATTGGACTAACCCCTTGGTCATGGAGAGCCTGCCGGGAGTGGGCCAGCTGTTCCAACAGCTCAACGGCACCGAAACCCCTCCCCAGGGTCCGGAGGAAAGCCCCAGTCCCCGTCCCACGCCAGACGCTACAGAGAGCCACGCAGAGAGCAAGCTCCAAGAGGACCTCCCTGCCTTTTCAGCCGTTACAACCTCCTCCTTTATGGACGACTATCCCGCCCATCTGACGGTGACAAACGCCTGGAGCGACGGCATTTATCTGCACCTGGACTTGGAACTCCTTTTGGAAGACGGAGACCTTGTCTCGCTGGACGTGGATCAACTCCGCCAGTTCTACAATCTGCTTTCCACCTGCCCGGAATTTGACCTTGCCTCGGAAACCAGCGTGGTCACGGTCAACGGGAATCCCGCCCAGCTGCTGGATTCCCTGTCGGATCGGGCCTTCTCCTATCAGGAACTGGTGGAAGGAAACCGGGTTGCCTACCAGACCAGCTGGACCCTGGAGCTGGCGGAAACCTACACCCAGCCCACCGCCCTGGATGTGAATCTATCCCTGCCCTATGTGGGAGCCACTTGGAGCGACGCCGTCAAGACGGGCGACAGTTCCTGGGAGACGTACCCGGATTTCCTCCTGGACTTTTCCGTAACCTGCGACCCCACCCAGAATTTCCAGTGGACCGAACCGGTGGAGGACAACGGCGTCACCTTGCAGCAAGTGGAAAATTCCCCTTCCTGCCTGCAAGTTTCGGTGGATGTGCCCTTCTTCGGCCGCAGCAGCTACACCATGCTCTCCGAGGCCGAAACATCCGGTTTTGACGCGGCCTCCGCCTACCAGCCCCTGGGGATTTACGCAGTGATGACCAACCACCTGGGCGGCACTTTGACGGAACAAACCTCCCCCTACGGGGACCCCAACGACTACCAACAGCTGGACGACCTCTCCAATGAGGGGCCCTACCATCTGACGTTCTCTTACGCAGCCCCCTCCTCCGGCACCCCCTGGGTGGTGCTCACCCTGTACGAATACCCGCGCCTGGCGGCCACAGAAGGGGAGTTTATTCACAACAACCGGGTGGTGGCGGAGTTCACCATCGACCTGGAAAACCACCAGGTGTATTCCAGCCAGCACTACCGGGAAAAGGGCCTGGAACAATTGCCCCTGGAGGAAAGCCTGGCCCAGAACAGGGCGCCCACGCCGATCAACGGCTACATCTGCACCTCGCCCTCCCACTATGCCGATCAGGTGGAGGTGGCCCTGTACACCCAGGACATGGACTACCGGCCGGTGGCGGTGTACGCATACTGGAACGACGTGCTGCTGCGCATCTCCTACGCCTATCCGCCGGCGGACTACAACGCTTCAGAGGACGCTTTCGACTGGGAGGGGAACCCGTACGCCCTCTCCTATTATGCAGACGAAAACGGGGCCTACCGGGAGGATGTGCTCACCCCCCCCGCTGTGCAGACACCCTACAAACGTTTGCGGTTCACCTTTACCGGCACTTCGTCGTTTTCCTTCACCCGGCTGGCCCTGGTGGACACGGAAACCGGGGAAGAATTGATCCCCGACATCCAGCGCGCCTATTACCAACAGGTGGACCAAGTGTTCGGCACCCATCTGGAAGAAAGCACCTACCTCTCCACCACACCGGAGCCGCTGGGATGAACTAGCGCTGTGGGGAAATCTCCCTCTTTACAGGCGCGGGGCCTTTGGAAAAAACGCCTTCTCGTGAAAGGAACATACAAACAGGGACTGCCGCCAGCGGTGACAGTCCCTGTTTTTTGGTTGTTCCACTCTTTCCCAATGCCTCAGCTTTGGGAGGGCACTTTGCACACATCCACCCATTCCCTGCAGCGGGAAGCCGCCTCCAGCTCCGGAATGGTCAGCTCGATGGCGGAGTTGCCGCTGCCGCAGGCGGGAAACACCGTTGTAAACCGCCGCAGGGATTCGTCCAAGTACACCTGCACCCCCTCTTTCACGGCAAAGGGGCACACTCCGCCCACTGGGTGGCCCACCCATTCCAAAACCTGCTCCGGCGTGAGCATTTTGGCCTTTTGGTGAAAGCGCGCCTTGTATTTGGCGTTGTCAATTTTCACATCTCCGGCGGCCACCAGGAGGATGGGTTCCTCCCCCACCAAAAAGGACAGGGTTTTGGCAATGCGGGCGGGCTGGGTGCCCAAGGCGTGGGCGGCCAGCTCCACCGTGGCGCTGGACTCCGGCAGTTCCCGCACCCGGGACTCCAAGCCGAAAGCTTGCAGGTATTCTTTTACGGTTTCCACAGACATAGAGACAACCTCTTTTCACATTTGTGTTTGCGCTTCTTTTCCATTTGCGGTATACTGAAAGAAAGATCCCATATGGAACAAGGGGCTGCGGCCCCCTGAGGAGGAGCAGTTATGGCAAGTGACAGCCGGTTCGCCGTGCTGATCGACGCAGACAACGTGTCGGTAAAGTACATCAAAATCATTTTGGACGAGATCTCTAAGGACGGGATCGCCACCTACAAACGGATTTATGGGGATTGGACCAATCCCTCGCTGATCTCTTGGAAGAGCACGCTTTTGGACAACTCCATCATTCCCATTCAGCAGTACAGCTACACCACAGGGAAAAACTCCACCGATTCCGCCATGATCATCGACGCGATGGACATTTTGTACTCCGGCCGCGTGGAAGGGTTCTGCCTGGTGTCCTCCGACAGCGATTTCACCCGGCTGGCGGCGCGGCTGCGGGAGTCCGGCATGACGGTCATCGGCATGGGTGAAAGCAAAACCCCCAACTCCTTTATTGCCGCCTGCAACAAGTTCAAATACCTGGATATCCTCTCAGCCGCCGACGAGGAGGAGCCGGAGGAGGCTGCCGCCCCCAAGGCGGAACCGGTCAAAAAGGCCGCCCAGCCTAAGAAAGCCGCCCCCAAAGCCGCTAAAAAGCCCAAGGAAGAGCCCAAAGCGGAAAAGGAAAAACCTGCGGAGACCAAAAAACAGCAGGAGAAAGCCATTGAGGAGCCCCGCACCAGCCTGCGCACCATCCGCCGGTCTCTGCGCACCATTGTGCGGGAAAATTCCGACGAGGACAACTGGATGATGGTCAGCCAGGTGGGCAACCTGTTGGACAAGCGCTATCCCGACTTTGACGTGCGCAACTTTGGCTTTTCTAAGCTGACGCCTTTCTTGGAGAGCCTGGACCTGTTTGAGATCAAAGACTTAAAGAAAGACGGCAACTCCTACGCCCAAAAGTACGTGCGGCTGAAATAAGAGAAGAGCCCCAACCGGCCGCCCTTTGGAAAAACAGCCGAAAAGTGTGGATTACAGCAGCTTTTCAAAGGCCAGCCGCTGGCTGCCGTCCTCTAAGTAGATGACGCCCCGGTAGGTCAGGCCGTTTTTCTCCATGACCCGCTGCATGATCTTGTTGTCCCGATGGGTGTCCCCTCGGAGGCAGGGCAGGCCCTTTTCCCGGGCTTGGCGCTCCAGCTCTTGGAAAAACAGAGCGGGGACACCCTTTCCCTTGCAGGCCCCTGCCACGGCAATCCGGTGCAGAAAAGCGTATTCCCCCGCCTCTGTGCCCCAAGCGCCTTGGTAGATGGCGTCGTAGGTGGGCTCCCGGCCAAAAGCCAAGCAGGCGGTGCCCCGCACTTGCCCTTCTTCCTCCCACACCCACCCGGTGCCCTCTTGGACATCCGCTCGGAAGGAGGCGGCGTTGGGGTAGCCGTCCTGCCATTGGTCAATGCCCTGGGCCCGGAGAAATTCCTGCGCTTCCTGGTACAGGCCCACCACGGCGGCTTCATCCTCCCAGGACGCTTTGCGAAGAGTCATAGGTCATCCTCCTTTGTAAGTCACAAGCTTTCCCTATGATAGCAATTTCCTCTTGTTTTTTCAAGGGATATCCGGTATAATAGTCTTTGTTACACACCATGGCACACCAACTGCCATTGCAAGGGTAGAAGAATGTGGCGTTATATGGGAGCGGGCAGGTCTGCGCGGCGGGACGCCGTGAACCATGTCAGGCGGGGAACCGAGCAGCATTAAGCGGATGTTCCCGGGCGATGCAGGTCGCCTGTCCGTTCCCATATAGCGCTGGGCTTCTGCCCTGTGTTTTCTTTAGGGAACAATTGCCGGGAAGGGAGGTCTGCGGCCATGTATAAGGTGCTGTACCGAAAATACCGGCCCCAATTCTTTGCGGACGTGGTGGGGCAGCCTCAGGTGACCGTCACCTTGAAAAACGAGCTGATGCGGGGCCGCATTGCCCACGCCTACCTGTTCACCGGCTCCCGGGGAACGGGCAAAACCACCTGCGCCAAAATTTTGGCCCGGGCGGTCAACTGCCTGCATCCCAAGGACGGCGATCCCTGCGGGGAGTGCGAAATTTGCCGGGGCCTGGAGGACGGGTCCATTCTGGACGTGGTGGAAATTGACGCCGCCAGCAACAACGGGGTGGACAACATCCGCTCCCTGATTGAGGAGTCCAACTTCACGCCCACCACCGCCCGCTACCGGGTGTACATCATCGACGAGGTGCACATGCTTTCGGTGGCGGCGTTTAACGCCCTGCTGAAAACGTTGGAAGAGCCGCCGCCCCACGTGATCTTTATTTTAGCCACCACCGAGGTCCACAAGCTGCTGCCCACCATTTTGTCCCGCTGCCAGCGGTTTGACTTTAAGCGCATTGACCCGGAGGCCATGGCGGACCGGCTGGAAGACGTGGCTGCCCAAGAGGACGCGCAGCTGGATCAGGATGCGGCCCTGCTGATCGCCCGCATTGCCGACGGCGCCCTGCGCGACGCCCTTTCCCTGCTGGACCAGTGTCTGGGCAGATCCCGGCACGTGACCTTAGACGTGGTCAATGAAACTGCCGGAGTGGCCGCCAGAGAGTATCTGGCCTCTTTGGCCCAAGACGTGGCCCAGCAAAATGCCGCCCACGCTTTGGAAACCATCGACTCTCTGTACCGGGAATCCAAAGATATGAGCCGCCTGTGCCAGGAAATGGCGGAGTATTTTCGTGGACTGATGCTGCTGAAAACCATGCGGGACGCCTCCCGGTTGGTGCCCTGCTCTCCCCAGGAGCTGGAGCAGATGACCCGGCTGGCCTTGGCTATGAGCCTGCCCACCATCCTTCACGGCCTAGACACCTTCGAGGAAACCCTGCATAAAATGCGGTACGCCAACCAGCGGACGGAATTGGAAATGGCCTTGGTGCGCCTGTGTTCCCCGGAGCTGGACACCACCCCGGAAGCGCTGCTCCGCCGGCTGGAGGCCCTGGAGCGGGGCGTGCCCCGCTATTCCCCTCCCCCTGGGGAGACCCCGGCGGCACCGGCGCCCGCACCTCCCCAGGAGGAAACGGCTCCTGCCAGCCCTCGAGAGGAAACAGCGCCGGAGCCGGCGCCTTCTCCCGCGCCTGCGCCGCCGGCGGAACCCACTCCCCCACCGGAGAAACCGCCCGCTCCCAAACCTCGAAAAAAACCGGCCGCCGTGGACGTGGAAGCCCTCTCTGCGGAAGCGCAGCGCTTCTTGGACTGGCCGGAAATTTTACAGCTGATCCGCGGCGATACCAAGAGCGTGGCCATGGCTTTTGCCGGGTCGTCCGCCTATGTAAATGGGGATTACATGCTCATTGACGCCCCGGAGCTGGCCTTTGAGCTTTTAAAGCGCCCAGAACAGCGGGACCGCATGCGGGAGGCCATCCGCCATGTGACCGGCCGGGTGTACAAGCTTGGGCCCTACCGGAAACCTGCCGCCCAGGAGCCTGGCCAGGAGGATCCTCTGGCGGAACTGGAGCGCCGGGCTCGGGACGCCGGGGTGGCGTTCCACGTGGAAACCCCGCCGGAGCCGGAGGAAAATCCGGAGGATGTGGAAATTCCTTTTTAACCTACGAAAACTAAGCAAGCACGGCCCCAGGCCGGAAAGGAAGGATTTTTATGAAAGCAAGACTGCCCCAAGGATACGGTGGAGGCGGCGCCTCCAATTTGCAGCAGTTGGCCCGTCAGGCTCAGAAAATGCAGGAGCAGATGGAAGCCGTCACCGCAGAGCTGGAGGAAAAGGAATACACCGCCACTGCCGGCGGCGACGCCGTGAAGGCTGTGGTAACCGGCAAGATGGAGGTCAAATCTGTGGACATTCAGCCGGAAGTGATCGACCCGGAGGACGCGGAAATGTTGGGTGACTTGGTCACCGCCGCCGTAAACGAAGCCCTGCGGGCCGCCGCCCAGGAGAAAGAGGACCGCCTTTCCGCCATCTCCGGCGGGATGAACATTCCGGGGATGTTCTGAGATGGCCGGATACCATGTGCCGCCTCTGGAAGAGCTGGTGGAAAAATTTGAAAGCTTGCCGGGCATTGGACACAAGTCCGCCCAGCGGCTGGCCTACCACGTGTTGGACATGAGCCAAGAGGACGCGGAAAGCTTTGCCCAAGCCATTGTAGGCGCCCATGAAAAAATACATACCTGCAAAGTGTGCTGCAACTTAACCGACGGGGAGCTGTGCCCTGTCTGCCGCAGCGACACCCGGGATAAGGGGACCATTTGCGTGGTGGAAGAACCGAAGGACGTGTTCGCCTTGGAGCGGGCCGGAGAATACAACGGCCTGTACCATGTGCTTCACGGGGCCATTTCCCCCCTGTCCGGCGTGGGGCCGGATCAGCTGCGCATCAAAGAGCTGCTGGCCCGTATGGACGCCTCTGTGGAAGAGGTCATCATGGCCACCAACCCCACGGTTGAGGGGGAGGCCACCGCCATGTACCTCTCCCGCCTGCTCAAGCCTTTGGGCGTGCGGGTCACCCGCTTGGCCTACGGAATCCCCGTGGGCGGCGATTTGGAATACGCCGACGAGGTGACGCTTCAGCGCGCTATGGAAGGCCGTCAAGAACTGTAAAAGAGAAGGAAAACAGCAAAGGGGCTGTTGCATGGTGCAACAGCCCCTTTTTCTTTTTTACTGGCACTTCTTTGGGTACAGGCCCTCCCACAAGCTGTGCAGCAGCACTCCCGTGGGGTCGCAGCTGTGCTCCCAGTAAAAGACGCCCCCATAGCCCTCCTGCCGCACATAGCGGCACTTCTCCTCCAAAGAGCGGGGATCGTCAAAGCTGAGGAAGGTGCTTCCGTCAAAGAGATAGGGGGCCTTGGCGGTTTCATCCCAGTAGTAGGTAAAGCCGTTTTGATTGAGAAACCCACGGACCAGCTCTCCATAGCCGGGTCCGTATCCACCCCCCTGGGGACTCATTTGCAGCAAACCATGGTACCGGTCCGGCAGATCCACCCACTTTCGAGAGTAAAAGGCAGCTCCCAACAGCAATTTCTCTTTGGGTACCCCGCAGCGGTGGAACAGCTCCAAGGCGCCGGCGCAGCTGTTGGGAAAAATATCTCCCGGCGTCTCATACAGCGCTGTGTGGTGGCCCGCCACCGCGTGGGGATTTCCCTTTAAATCGTAGGTCATCAAACACAGATAGTCCAAAAGAGGGGCGATGGCCTGCAGATCCACACAGCGGGTGTAAAAGGGTTCCGCTGCCGCAGCAATGGAAAGGGAGGGCCTGCCCGGCAAAGTGTCCAACTTCCTGCGGAGCGCCCGGAGAGTCAGAGTAAAGTTCTCCCGGTCGTCGGGAGAGGCATCCGATCCGTTGGTGGTCACACAGGGATACTCCCAATCCAAATCAATCCCATCCAGCTGGAAAGTTTCCACCAACTCCCGGCAGGACTGTGCAAAACTCTGCCGCAGTTTGGGATCCCCGCAGACTGTTGTAAAGGCCTGGGGGTCCCCGTTGATGAGGGAAACACTGCAGCGCAGCCCAGGATTCCAGCAGCGCAGCTGTTCCAGCTGCTCCAAAACCGGCAGCTGGCCGGCCTGCACAGAGCCGTCCGGATAGACCTTTCCAAACGCAAGGTGGATGTGGGTGAGCTTTTGCCCGTCCTCTTGGGAGACAGTGGCTTGTGCTCCCACATAGCCCAGCAACATTTTCTTCATAAACAATCCTCTCCCTCTCCCCTGTCCCAAAACAGGGTCCTTATTTCGACCGTCAGTATAAGGGCAGGGCAGCCCCTTTGTCAAGTGGAAATTCCACCAAGGTTCACCCGGGAATTTTTTCTGGTAAAACAGGAAAGTTTCTGCTATACTTATATATATACTGTGATATATGTTCCGTCAGGCCATCTAGACATACTGTGATTTCGCAGACCCGGGTCAGCGGGGAAAAAATTTGAACGGAAAGCGAAGTGTATGGATGAGAAAAAATTTAAAAGCAAAGACATTGGAATCTCTTTCCTCGGTACTGCCCATCACGGCCATTGTGCTGGTGCTGAGCTTTACCCTGGCTCCCGAGATGCCCGCCGGCACCTTGATGATGTTTCTTCTGGGAGCCATTCTTCTAGTAGTGGGAATGGGGCTGTTCTCCCTGGGCGCAGACATGGCCATGATGCCCATGGGCGACGGCGTAGGCGGCGAGGTGGTACGCATAGGCAAGCGTTCCATTTGGCCCATCATTCCCCTGGTGTTCCTCATTGGTGCGTTTATCACCATGGCGGAACCTGACTTGCAGGTCCTGGCAACCCAGGTGCCTGCTGTGCCGGACATGGTGATTATTCTCACCGTGGCTGCAGGCGTGGGGCTGTTCTTGGTACTCTCCGCGATCAACACCATCAAAGAGAAATTTTCCCTGAACACCCTGCTGATTTTCTTTTACATTTTCGTTTTTCTTCTGGCATTCATTGTGCCCGATGAGTTTTTGGCGGTTGCCTTCGACTCTGGCGGCGTGACCACCGGCCCCATCACGGTGCCCTTCATTATGGCTTTGGGCATTGGGGTTGCCTCGGCCCACACCAGCGGCAAACAGGCGGAGGAAAACAGCTTCGGCATGGTGGCCTTGTGCAGCATTGGCCCCATTTTGGCCGTGCTGCTGATGGGCATTGTGCTCAGCGGCACAGAAATTACCTATACGCCGGAAACCATTGTCACCACCTATACCTCCCGGGAAGCAGGCGAGCAGTTCCTGCACGGCTTTCCCGAGTACATGCAGGAAGTGGCTGTGGGCCTGCTGCCGGTGGTGGTGTTCTTTGTCATCTTTCAAATTTTCTCCCTGCATCTGAAAAAAGACGCGTTGATCCGTCTGATCATCGGCGTAGCATACACCTATGTGGGGCTGGTGCTGTTTCTCACCGGGGTCAATGTAGGCTTTATGCCTGCCGGCACCTACCTGGGCAGCACCATCGGTTCCCTGGAGTACAATTGGATTCTCATCCCCATCGGCATGGTGGTGGGCTACTTTATTGTGGCTGCAGAACCTGCGGTCCACGTATTGAACAAACAGGTGGAAGAGGTCACGGGCGGCGCCATCCCCCAGCGGGCCATGAATCTAAGCCTCTCCATTGGCGTGGCCCTATCCGTAGGCCTGGCTATGACCCGGGTGGTCACCGGCATTTCCATTCTCTGGTTCCTGGTGCCCGGCTACGCCATTGCCCTGCTTCTCTCCTTCAAGGTACCCAAAATTTTCACCGCCATCGCCTTTGACTCCGGCGGCGTTGCCAGCGGCCCTATGACCGCCACCTTCTTGCTGCCCTTTGCCATGGGCGCCTGCAATGCCCTGGGCGGCGATGTGCTCACAGACGCCTTCGGCATTGTGGCCATGGTGGCCATGACGCCTTTGGTGACGATCCAGTGCCTTGGGGCATTTTACCAGCGCAGGCTGCGCCGCACTGTGGAGGTCACCGAAGCGGAAACTTCCACCATGTCCTCGGAGGACATCATTGAATTTGACGACGTGTAAGGAGAAAACGGAATGCATGCTCCCATCGAACATTTCAAATTGATTATCACTATTGTGGACCGGGGCAAAGGAGGCAAGGCCGTAGACCTCTACCGGAATTTCCACCTGCACTTTGATTTTGCCTGCCTGGGCGCAGGCACGGCCAGCTCAAAAATTCTCAATTACTTCGGTTTGGATGAAACCGCCAAGGAATTGGTGTGGACCCTCTCCCCAGCCAGCCGGATTCCCCGGCTGCTGCCGGAAGTGCGCCGGGTGCTGGACTTGGACACCCCCGGCAAAGGGATTCTGTTTACCATTCCCCTCTCTGGCATCAGCGCCCAGATACCCCCTGTACTCATCAAACCGGAATACGAAAAGGAGGATCAAACCCCTATGGAAACTGCTACCCCTACCGGCCAGGCCCACCCCTATCAGCTGATTTTGACCATTGTCAACCGAGGCTGCTCCGAAGAGGTGATGGAAGCCGCCCGGCCTGCCGGCGCCAAAGGCGGCACAGTCATTTACGCCCGCCGGGTGGGCTATGAAGACGTGCAAAATATGTTGGGCTTCACCCTCCAGCCGGAAAAGGAAATTGTGGCTATTTTGGTTCCCAAGGAGCAAAAGCTGCCGGTGATGCAGGCCATCAATAAGGCGGCCGGCTTGAAAACCGACTGCCGGGGCGTGCTTTTCTCAGTGCCCGTGGACGATATCATGGGGCTGCAGGAACTGCAGTAACCGTGCCTTGTACGAGAAGAGGGCTGTCGAAAAAGTAAAAGAAAACAAACGTAAAAGTTTTTGATCTTCTCGCCTGCCGGCTCGGTCGGCTGTTGGGCAACGTCCCACCGGGACGTAACAGCCTTTTTTCAAAAAGTTTGCCGGGTGTGGGGCGCTGGTGCCCAGTGGGCACCGTCAAGCGCTGACCGAGCCGGCAGGCGAGACCAGAGCCCTACGGTCTTAAAGGGGGCTCAGCAGCAAAAAAGTCAGCAGACAGGGGCCGAAGGCCCCGCTTCTGCGGCCGGCTGCCCTCTTATGGGACTTTTTCGACAGGCTGAAGAGGGCTGTTGCATGGCGCAACAGCCCTCTTTTTACTTTATTTGATGGGTTTTGCCTTCAGGCGGGCCAAAGCTCTGGCCAAAGCGGCCTGGGTCTGGTAGTACTCATACTGGCTCTGCTTTTGGCGCAGCCGCTCTTCGGCCCGCTGCTTAGCCGCCAGCGCCCGGTTCCGGTCAATATCCTCCGGCCGTTCCAACGTGGCCGCCAGAACGATCACCCGTTCCGGCATCACCTCCACACAGCCGTCGCTGGCCACCGCTTCCTGCCAGTTACCCGCCTCGTCCTGGTAGCGGACAATCCCCGCCATAATGGCCGTGACCATGGGCTCGTGGTTGGGAAGAACGCCATACGCTCCATCCACCCCGGGAAGAATCACCTGCCGGGCGTTGCCGGAAAAGAAAATGTCCTGGGGTGAAACCATTTCCAAGTAAAACGTGGAAGCCATGAGGATCCCTCCTTACACCTCTTCCTTGCTCTTTTGCCAAACCTCATCGATGGTGCCCATATTGTGAAACGCCACTTCCGACACCTTGTCCAGCTCACCGCCTAAAATGGCTTCAAAGCCCTTTACGGTCTCCTCTACAGGCACATAGCGTCCCTCTTTGCCGGTAAAGGCCTGGGCCACGAAGAAGGGCTGCGAGAAAAACCGCTGGATCTTCCGGGCCCGGCTCACGGTGAGCTTGTCGTCGTCGGAGAGTTCCTCCATGCCCAAGATGGCGATGATGTCCTGCAGCTCCCGGTAGCGCTGGAGCACCTCCTGGGCTCTGCGGGCTACATTATAGTGGCGCTGGCCCACCACATCCGGCTCCAGGGAACGAGAGGTGGACTCCAGAGGATCCACAGCGGGGTAGATGCCCTGCTCCACAATCTTACGGGACAGCACAGTGGTGGCGTCCAAATGGGCAAAGGTGGTGGCAGGGGCCGGGTCGGTCAAGTCGTCGGCAGGCACGTACACCGCCTGCACGGAGGTGATAGACCCATTCTTGGTAGAGGTGATCCGCTCCTGCAGAGCGCCCATCTCATTGGCCAATGTGGGCTGGTAGCCTACAGCAGAGGGCAGCCGTCCCATAAGGGCGGACACCTCCGACCCCGCCTGCACATACCGGAAGATGTTGTCGATGAACAACAGCACGTTCTGGTGCTCGTGGTCCCGGAAATACTCCGCCATAGTCAGGCCGGTGAGGGCCACACGCATCCGGGCCCCGGGGGGCTCGTTCATCTGGCCAAAGACCAAGGCGGTCTTCTCAATAACGCCGGACTCAGTCATCTCCCGCCACAGGTCGTTGCCCTCTCGGGTGCGTTCGCCCACACCGGTAAAGATGGAATAACCGCCATGCTCTGTGGCAATGTTGCGGATCAGCTCTTGAATAAGCACGGTCTTGCCCACACCGGCGCCGCCAAACAAGCCGATTTTGCCCCCCTTGGCGTAGGGAGCCAGCAGGTCAATGACTTTGATGCCCGTCTCCAATATTTCCACGCTGGCGCTTTGCTCTGCAAAGCCGGGAGCCTCCCGGTGAATGGGCCACTTTTCCTGGCAGGCAGCCGGCCCTTTATCGTCAATGGGGTTTCCCAACACGTTAAACATGCGGCCCAGCGTCCCCTCGCCCACAGGCACCTGGATGGGACCGCCTGTCGCCGTCACAGGCATTCCCCGAGTCAGGCCCTCGCTGGTGGCCAAGGTGATGCACCGCACTGTCTGGTCCCCCAGATGCTTGAGCACTTCCAACACCTGGGTTTCCCCGTTGTTATCCACCGTGAGGGCATCGTAAATTTTCGGCAGTTTCCCTTCGCCGAACTGTACATCCACCACAGGTCCCAAAACCTGTAGAATTTTGCCTTGCTTCTCTCCCATGCAAGGGACCCCCTTCTCTCTGGTCTCGGGGAAGATTTCCCCGGTAAAACGCTCCGTTTTTTACAGCTGCGTCAAGCCTGCAGCGCCCCCGGCGATCTCGGTGATCTCCTGGGTGATGGCCCCTTGGCGCGCCCGGTTAAACTCCAAGGACAGGGTCTTGAGCATCTCCCGGGCGCTCTCAGAAGCGGAATCCATGGCGGTCATGCGCGCGTTTTGCTCGCTGCAGAAGGATTCCACCAAAGCGCTGAACAAGTAGCCCTTGATCAAACCGGGCACCAACACATCCAGCACCGCCTCGGGAGAGGGCTCATACCGCACCACATCCCGGTACTGGTCTGCTTCCGAAAGACCCCGGCGGGCACTGAGCATGGCCCGGTCTAAAGGCAGCAGCTTGATGATTTCCGGCTCCATGCGCATGGCCGAGTAGGACCGGGTAAACACCAGATAAATCTCATCCAAGGCCCCGTCTTCGTACAGGTTGAGCAGGGTGTTGCTGATCTCTCTGGCCCGCGTAATGGTCGGGTCCTGGGCCGTATACATAAACTCCCCATCAATGGGGATGTTTTTCTTTTCAAAGTAATGGCGTCCCATCTGGCCAATCAAAAACAAGGTAGAATCCTTTTTCCGCTCCAGATAGGACTCCGCCAGCTTGAGCACGTTGTGGTTGTAAGCGCCGGCCAAGCCTTTGTCGCCGGTGATCACCACAAAGCCGGTCTTCCGGTCCTCCCGGGACTTGTGATGCCCTTCGATGAACCGGTGCTGCAGCTCCGGGGAATGGCGGAAAATATCCAAAATGGTCCGGGCCAGCCGGTCAAAATAGGGCTCCACCTCAGAGAGCTGCTTGCGGGCTTTTTTCACCTTGGCTGAGGAAATCAAGTACATGGCGTTGGTGATTTTCAGCGTCTGCTCAATGCTGCGCATCCGGCTGCGAATCTCGGTTATGCTTGCCATGTGGCGCTCACCTGCTTCTTGTAGGTCTCACAGCACTCCCGAATGGCCTGCTCCCCTTCCTGGGAAAGGTCGCCGGTGCTGTCCACTGCCTCCAAAACCTGGGGACAATGCTCTTCCATATAGTCCGCCAAGCCCCAAGCAAACTCCTGGGCATGTTCCACCGGCACGTCGGAAAGAAGTTTCTGGGTGGCGGCGTACAAGATCACCACCTGCCGGGACACCTTCATGGGATGGTACAGGGGCTGCTTCAAAATCTCTACCAGCCGGTTGCCGTGGTCCAGGGCCTCCTTGGTGGCCGGATCCAGGTCGGAGCTGAACTGGGTGAACACCTCCAGCTCTCGGAACTGCGCCAGATCAATGCGCAGGGAACCGGCGATCTTTTTCATGGCCTTGGTCTGGGCGGCGCCGCCCACACGGGACACGGACAGGCCCACGTTCACGGCGGGGCGCACACCGGAGAGGAACAAGCTGCTCTCCAGGTACAGCTGGCCGTCGGTGATGGAGATCACATTGGTGGGAATGTAGGCGGACACGTCCCCCGCCTGGGTCTCAATAATCGGCAGGGCGGTGATGGAACCGCCGCCGTAGGCAGGCGCCATGCGGCAGGCCCGCTCCAGCAGGCGGGAGTGGAGATAGAACACGTCGCCGGGATAGGCCTCACGGCCCGGCGACCGGCGCAGCAGCAGGGACAAGGTCCGGTAGGCCACCGCGTGTTTGGACAAGTCGTCGTAGACAATGAGCACATCCCGGCCCTGGCTCATAAAATACTCGGCAATGGCCACCCCCGCATAGGGGGCGATGTATTGCACCGGGGCAGGTTCACTGGCAGAGGCATTCACCAGAATGCTGTAACTCATGGCGCCGCCCTTTTCCAGGCTGTTGTAAATCTTAGCCACCGTGGAGTTCTTCTGCCCGATGGCCACGTAAATGCAGATGACATCCTGGCCCTTTTGGTTCAGGATGGCGTCCACCGCAATGGAGGTTTTGCCGGTCTGCCGGTCCCCGATGATCAGCTCACGCTGGCCCCGGCCAATGGGCACCATAGCGTCCACCGCCAGAATACCTGTCTGCAGGGGCACTGTGACCGGCTCCCGGGTGACCACCCCGGAGGCTTCCCGCTCTATGGGGCGGGTCTCCGTGGTGTGAATAGGGCCCTTGCCGTCAATGGGCTCACCCAGGGCGTTTAACACCCGCCCCAGCATCTCTTCGCCCACAGGCACGTCGGCCCGGCGGCCGGTGCGGCGCACCAGATCCCCCTCTTCAATGCCCTCTTCCGGGCCCAGCAGGGCGCAGCCCACGCTGCCGGTCTCCAGGTTCATAGCCAAGGCCTTGGTGCCGTTTTCAAACTCCAGCAGCTCGCCGTACATGACGTTCTCCAAGCCGTACACTGTGGCGATGCCGTCTCCGATCTGAACGACGGAGCCGGTTTCACTGACCTGCGTCTTTCCCTGGTACTGGGAAATCTCTTCCTTCAGTATGGATACAATTTCTTCCGGTTTGCCGTTCAACGTTTATTCCCTCTCTTTCAGCGAGCGGCGCAGCCCTTGCAGCATGCCCGCCACACTTTTATCGTACGTGACGCCCCCCACGTGGATGACAAAGCCACCCAACAGGCTGGGGTCCACCACCACGTGAAACTCAATGTGGCCAAAGCCACGGCGTTTCTCCAAGGCTTTGCCAATTCGCTGCAAATCCTTCGGATCCGGCTCGCGGGCACAGCGGAACTCCGCCTGAATGCCCCCTGCTCCCTCCAGACAAAGCTGGTGGTATTTCTCCCGGATCGCCGGCAGCAAAGGCAGCCGGTCCCGCTGGGAGAGCAGCCGGTAGAAACTCAGCAGCTCCTCCCGGGTGTTGTTTTGCAAGACCCGACACAACACCCGGTCTTTCTCCCTTTTGGAAACACAGGGGTTCTGCAGCGCGCTCCACAAAGCGGGGGTGCCGGTCAGCAGTTCCACGTCCCGGGAAAGGGCCTCCTCGTCCTGCAGAGTTTCATACAGGGCCAGAGCATAGCGCGTTTCCAGGGACCTCATGGCTGTTCCTCCCCTTCTGCAAGGAAGGCGTCCACCAGTTTGCGGTCCGACTCCTGGTCCAGCTCCTTTTGGGAGAGCTTGGAGGCGGTGAGCAGCACCAGCTCGGTGACATTTTCCTGCACACCCCGGAGCATCTCTTCCCGCTCCCGTTCCAGGTCTGCGCGAGAGCGCTCCTGTTCCTTTTGGGCATCCTGGGCGGCGCTTTTCAAAATGGCGTCATACTCCTTCTGGCCCCGCTGTTTTGCCTCCGAGACGATCTGGGCGGCCTCCGCATGGGCCCCTTGGAGCTTTTCCTCATATTGGGCGGTCAGCTCCGCAGCCTTCTGCTTTTGGTCTTCAGCGTCCTTGAGATTGTTCTCAATCTCCGCGGTGCGGCTCTCCATCATCTTGGTGATGGGCTTAAAGAGAAAATGCTTTAACAGCAGGAACAAAATCAAAAGGTTCACAATGGTCCAAACAATGTCCCAATCCAGGCTTAACAAGCCTATCCGCCCCTTTCCTCAGATTTTTTCTCTCCGCTGCCGCCCTTACGCGAACAGGATGAGCATGATGCCGATGACCAAGCCGTACACGGCGGTGGCCTCAGCCAGAGCGCAGCCAATGAGCAGAGAGCTCTGAATCTTGTCGGCGGCTTCGGGCTGGCGAGCGATGGCGTCCACAGCCTTAGCGGTGGCAAAGCTGATGCCCAGACCGGCGCCAATGCCGGTGAAAACTGCGATAGCGGCTCCAAGTGCAACACTCATGATGATCTACTCCTTTGATTCTCTCAAATTTCTCTGTTTATGAAGAACGGGCCAAGGCCCGTGGCTTCCCAACCCTTACTCCATGGTCTCTTGGGTAAACATAGCGGTGAGGAACACAAACACCACCGTTTGGATGATGCCGTCGAACACGTCAAAATACAAACTGGCTGCCATAGGCAGAACTACCGGAATGGCCAGCTTGATGAGCTCCATAATGATGAAGGCGCCCAACACGTTGCCAAACAGCCGCATGCACAGGGACAGGGGCCGGATGATGACCTCCATCAAGTTGACCGGCAGCAGCAGGGGCGTGGGCTCCAAAAACTTGTGCAGCCCGCCTTTTAGGCCCTTGTAGCGAAAGCTGGAGCCGTAAATCAGCCCACAGCTCATCAGGGCTAAGCCGGCTGTCACGCTGATGTCTTTCGTGGGCGGCGTAATCCCGAACATGCCAACCATATTGGCCAGGCCCAGGTACAAACCGATGGTGCCGAAATAGGGGGCAAAGCTCTTCCAGTGTTCGCCCATATATTTCTTGGCAAACTTATTCATAAAGCCAACGTACATCTCCGCCACCAGCTGGGCCTTTCCAGGCACCTTTTTTAAGTGACGCGTGCACAGGATGGAGAGGAGCACCAAGACAGCCATAACGCCCCAGGTGATCACCACAGACTGTCCCACAGGGATGCCTCCGAAAAGGGGGATGGTGAAGGCGGTCGGGTTGTTCAATTCTTCCATCAATTGGTCGCGGATCCCGTCCATAAGAATCACCTCTCACTGGAAAAAAGCGGGAAAAAATAAAAGCAGCGAAAACTCGGCGCGTTTGCCAAACTTCTCACTTTCATGCACAGCATACGCTTTCCTATTTGCCCTGTCAAGTAGAAGAGAAAATAATTGTAGGTGCAACTAAATTGTTTCCTTTTTCCGCGAAAAAATCTGTCAAAATGCGTAACGCACACAAAACCCTTCCCATTTTTCTCTCTCACCTTGTTTAAACGCCCAAGAAACGAAGGCGTTCTTCTCTCCACGCAAGAAGGGCGGGACTTTCGTCCCGCCCCCCTTGCTTGAAAAAGGAGATTTATGAAAAAGAAACTTGTACGCAAACGTTAGTTGGAAGAGGAGCTTACGGAGCTGCCTGTGTTCTCAGAGAGCACCAGCTCCACCTCCGCATTGCTTTGGCTGGAAGAACGGTACACCGTCAAGGTCACCGTGTCGCCAGGTTTCATGTCGGCAATATAGGTGGCAATGGTAGTCGCGCTGGTCACCTGGGTGTCGTCGATGGCGGTAATAATATCGCCCCGCTGCAGCCCGGACCGAGTGGCTTCCTCACTGACCACCTCGTTGACATAGAACCCGGAAATGCCGCCGTAGAACCCAGCCACAGTTTGATTGATAAACCCGCCGGTGATGCCCAGCATGGGACGGTCTTTCACATAGCCGTACTCCATCAGGTCGGAGACAACCGGCTGAATGGTATCGGAGGGAATGGCAAATCCCAAACCTTCGTAATTGGTGTCGGCAATCTTAGAAGAGTTGATGCCCACCACACGGCCGTTCATGTCCACCAAAGCACCGCCGGAGTTGCCGGGGTTGATGGCGGCATCCGTCTGGATGCAGTTGACCGTATAGCCGGTGTCGCTGTTGGTAACAGGACGGTTCAGAGCGGAGACATAGCCAAAGGTCACTGTGGAATTCAGCTGCATGCCGCCGGGATTGCCCACGGCCATCACTTCGTCTCCCACCTGCAGGTCGGAAGAAGAGTCAAACTCTGCGGCGGTAAGGCCCGTGGCGTCAATTTTGATCACAGCCAGGTCGGTCTGGGTGTCCTCACCCACCACAGTGGCCTCGTAGGTCAGCCCGTCGGAGGTGACCACCTGCAAATTGGTGGCCCCGTCGATCACGTGCTGGTTGGTGACAATGTATCCGTCTTCGGAAATGATAATGCCGGACCCCTCACCTGCCAGAGAACCGCTGGAACTGTCTTCCCCATTGCTGTAGCCGAAGATAAATCCCTGCTGGCTGATCTGATAGTTTTGGATGCACACCACAGAAGGAATCATCTTCTGAGCGGCTTCCTGCCGTGTGAGGGCGGAGGAATTCACCACAGTTTCGCTGTCCTGGCTGCTGTCCTCCAATTTATACAAGGTAAAGGCTGCCGTTTCACTGGAGCCGGTGCTTTCCACGTTGATCAAGCCCGTTTGAATCATGGCTGCGAAAATGCCTACCGACGCGAAAGAAACCACTGCGCAGCACAGCACTGCAGCCACCACACGCAGGCCGATTTTCTTGGCCTTTTTCCCGTCCCGGTGCTTTTTAGGCTTGGGCTGGGCCGGTGTGTAATAGGGCGCGCCCTGTTGGGCGGCGCTGTTCCAGGTGTAAGCCGCCTGATTCTGGGGAGGCACTTGCTGGGCTTGCTGCCCCTGGGAGGCCCCATACTGCCACCCGGTCTGGGTGGGGTAAGGGGTTTGCCCCGTCTGCTGGGTCCCATAGGGGCCGCTCTGCGAGGCGGTAGTCCCATATGAAGGAGCCGTATAGGGCTCTTGGGGTTTACTCTCCGCACCAGGGGCGGTTTCCGGCTCTGTATGAGAACGCAAGGATTCGTTTGTGTAGTGATATTCGGTATGGGTAGATTCTGTTTCGTTTGTTTCCGTAGGGGTGGACTCGTTGGTGTTCGGGTCGTTGTGGTCAAAGGGATTATACATAAACCAATTACTCCTTTCCAAGCCGAGGTTTCCTGCACTACAAGGTCTCGCT
The DNA here is from genome assembly GCA_904374805.1 of uncultured Neglectibacter sp. Taxonomy (GTDB): domain Bacteria; phylum Bacillota; class Clostridia; order Oscillospirales; family Acutalibacteraceae; genus Acutalibacter; species Acutalibacter pullicola. The sequence goes on along the minus strand of CAJFEW010000004.1, from coordinate 21,715 downwards.
TGTCTTATTCCCTTGTTGTGCTTTTATTATCGCCCGGTTTTGTGAAAAGGATGTGAAGGCTTATGGATTCTTCTCTGATTTTTCCGAAAAGAATGGTCAGCCCAGTTTTTCCAGCAGGTGGCTCTTTTTCAAAGCCAGCCGCACAGCGGCGCACAGCGGCACGGAAACCACCACGGCAATGACTCCGTTGATGCCGGAGGTAATCGCCTTGGTGACCAGGGCCGTGAGCACGGTGCCCATGGCGCTGCCCAACAGCAGGCCCTCCACAAAGCTCTTGCCCAAATACAAGATAATATAGGTCACGCTGCCGGAGATGCCCGCCACCACATTGAGCTTGTGGTTTTCCCCCCGGTTGTCGCCCAGGTACGCAATCATCCCGCAGACCACTGCCATCATGCCCTTAAACACCAGGGTGAAGGGCGCGGAGAGCATATCTCCATAGATGATCACATCGTACAGGCCGGAGCCAATTCCCGCAGCCAGCCCGCCGCCCACAGGGCCCAAAATAAACCCCGAAAGCAGGCAGAAAATATTGCCCAAGTGAATGCGGGTCATGCCAAAGGCGGCGGGGACCGGCACGCTGATCACGCTGGCCACAAACACCAGCGCTGCGAACACAGCGGTCAAAGTGACCCGATACACGGTTTTGTTGTTGTTGTTTCCCATGGTGTCCATCTTCTTTCTAAAAACGTAGGATTCTATATCTTCGGGGTTCACGCCCGGGCCACACCGGTCTCCCGGGCAGCCTGCGCCACAGCTTGCGCCACGGCGGGCACCACCCGCTTGTCAAAGGCAGAGGGAATGATGTTCTTCTCGCTGAGCTCTTCCTGGGGAATCAAATCCGCCAAAGCCTGGGCAGCGGCCACCTTCATGGCGTCGTTGATCTCCCGGGCGCGCACGTCCAAAGCCCCGCGGAAAATCCCCGGGAAAGCCAGCACATTGTTGATCTGGTTGGGATAGTCGGAGCGGCCCGTGCCCACCACACGGGCGCCGGCAGCCAGCGCCTCTTCCGGGAAAATTTCCGGCGTGGGGTTGGCGCAGGCAAAGATCACCGGATCCGGAGCCATGGTTTTCACCATATCCCCTGTAAGGACGCCGGGAGCGGAGAAGCCCAGGAACACGTCTGCCCCGCGGATCACCTCTCCCAAGGATCCGGACTTTCTCTCCGGGTTGGTCTCCTCCGCCAGCTGGGCCTGAGACTCGGTCATGCCCGTAAGCCCCGGAACCAGCGCCCCGTTCCGGTCGCAGACAACCACATGTTTCAATCCCAAGGCCATGAGCAGCTTGGTGCAGGCGGTGCCTGCGGCTCCCGCCCCATTGACCACAGCGGAAACCTCTTCGATCTTTTTGCCCACCAGCTTCAAGGCGTTGAGCATAGCCGCCACCGTAATCACCGCCGTGCCGTGCTGGTCGTCGTGAAACACAGGGATGTCCAGCCGCTCTTTCAGCTTTGCCTCCACCTCAAAACAGCGGGGTGCGGCAATGTCCTCCAAATTGACGCCTCCAAAGGACCCGGCGATCATCTCCACCGTGTGGACGATCTCATCCACATCTTTCGAGCGCACGCACAGAGGGAAAGCGTCAATGCCGGCAAAGGCCTGAAACAGGGCGCACTTCCCCTCCATCACCGGCATGCCTGCCTCGGGGCCGATGTCTCCCAAACCCAGCACCGCCGTGCCATCGGTGACCACCGCCACCAGATTTCCCCGGCGGGTGTATTCGTAGGACTTCTCCACGTCCTTCTGTATTTCCAAGCAGGGAGCCGCCACCCCTGGGGTGTACGCCACAGACAGGTCGTCCCGGTTCTCCAGCACACAGGAAGTGGTCACCCGGATTTTCCCCTGCCACTCTTTATGTTTTTTCAAAGCCTCTTGCGCATAGTCCATATGATCCAATCCTTTCTCTCACGCCTGCGCGCCTGCGGCGGGCAGAACGCGAACGCTCCTCACCGTCGCGGAGCTTACTGCAGGGCCCTGCCTCTGCACCACCGCCGGTCCTTCTCTCTGGGAACATTATAGCACGCCCCAAAGGGTCACGCAAGCCAGGGCCTTGATTTTTTCACCATTGTCCCTATAATAGAGAAGAACAGGAGGGATATGGTATGTCTACGCAAGAAAGGCCCTTTGACGCCTGCATTTTCGATTTGGACGGAACTTTGGCCAACACCTTGGCCTCCATCGCCGGCTTCGGAAACGAAACTCTGGCCGCCTACGGCCTGCCGGCACTGCCGGTGGAGCGGTACAAAACCCTGGTGGGCAACGGGGCAAACGTGCTGATGGATCGAATGCTGCAAGCGGTGGGCGCAAGTTTCTCCCCGGAAAAGCGGAGGGAATTCCGCCAGGAGTACGACCGCCGCTACGAAAGCGATCCCCTCAAGCTGGTGGAACCCTATCCAGGCATCCCCGCTCTGCTGCAGCAGCTGAAAGAGCAGGGGATGAAACTGGGCGTGCTCTCCAACAAGCCGGACAACATGGCCCGCGCCATTGTGCAGGCCTTGTTCGGAGCCCTGCCAGACCAAGCCCACGGGCAGCGGGAAGGGGTGCCCACCAAGCCCGATCCCACCGCCGTGCTGGCCATGGCCGCCGACCTGGGCGTCCGGCCAGACCGCGTGCTGTATGTAGGCGACAGCGGTGTGGACATGGCAACAGGGAAAAACGCAGGCATGCACCCCTGCGGCGTGCTGTGGGGCTTCCGGGAGGAAGAGGAGCTGCGGGAACAGGGGGCGGAATTCCTGGTGGCCACTGCCCAGGAGTTGTTCCAGGTGGCCACCCGCACTTGACCGAGCATGCATGCAAAAAATATCCCCCGGCAAAGCCGGAGGATTGTACTGTGACACCGCTGCAGCCAGCGGTGTCTTTTTCTTATTAAGAAAGAGCGCGGAACTTGCTCCCTTTGGGAGTCCGCTTACTGCCCCAGCAGATAGCGAAGGGCATGGACGCCAGCTTTACAGCTCGCCGGTCTCCTCCTTGGGCACGCTCTGGTTGAACTTATCCAGCGCTAAGGCAGCCACTACGCCCACTGCCAGGCAAACCAGGTTGGCCGCCGCTGTACCCACCCCTTGGGTAAAACTTCCAAAGGGGATGATAACAAGGGTCGCCGCAATGACAATGCCAATAATGGCATGAAAGGCAAAGCTGTAAAAATGGGTGAACAACGCGTTGATGGCCTTGGCCAGGCACACCACTGTCACCACTGCGCCAATGCCTGCCGGGACCAGCACTCCAAAATCCAGGTTGCCGATGCCATCCACCAGGGGCGTGTACAGGCCCAGGGGCATCAGCAGCGTGGAGAAGCTCATGCCCGGGGCAATGATGGACAACGCCATGCAGAACCCGCAGAACAGGTACCAGCCAAAGTTGGGGACAATGTTTACAGACAGCACGTTGAGAGACAGCAGCAGCGCCAGCACGACCACAAAGGCCACTGCCAAGCTCACCCAGCTGCCCCGGGTGCGGCCCTGCTCTCCGGCCTCTCGGAAGAGGGAGGGCAGCATGCCGCCAATCAGGCCCACAAACAGGCACACGCTCTGATCCGGGTAGCGCTCCAGGAAGAAAGCCAGTACCTTGGCCACGCCTAAAAAGCCCAGCACGGCCCCCACAATCACCGGCAGCAACCGGGGCACGTGGGTCTTGCACTTTTTGATGGGGCTGGAGAGCAGCTCCATAATGGGCTTGTAAATACCAAACACCACGCAGAGCACGCCGCCGGATATTCCCGGCAGTACGGCTCCCACGCCGATCAGCATGCCTTGCAGCACCCGCAGTACCAGGCGCAACACACCTGTGTTCTTTTCTTTCATAGCAGTTCCCCTTTCTAAGCAGATGGGAAAGGAACGGCAACGCCGCAGGATCTATCCCTATAGATTTCTAGGAAGTATTATACGGCACAATTCCCGGCCAGGCAACCGAAAAAAGGGGAAGTGCCCCTATTGACAGAAAAATTTAAGGTTTTGGCAGGCCGCCCCCTGCTGTTTCCGAGGAGGTACCCTATTGACAGCCCTCCCTCCCCGGCCTATAATCGAAGCCAGTGAAAGGGGGAGATTTCATGGCGCGTGTGGTGGGGCGGTTTGCCCCGACGCCCAGCGGGTATCTGCATCTGGGCAATCTGTTTTGTTCCCTGTTGGCCTGGCTGGCAGCCAGGTCCCAGGGAGGGAAGATCATCCTGCGCAACGAGGACTTGGACATAGAGCGCTCCCGACCGGAATACGCCCTGCAAGCCCAGCGGGACCTGGAAACGTTGGGCCTGCTTTGGGACGAGGGAGGCGATCGGGCCGGTCCTCACGGCCCCTATGAGCAAAGCCGCCGGTTTCCCTTTTACCAGACTCAGCTGGAAAAGCTGGAGGCCATGGGGCTGGTATACCCCTGTTTTTGCAGCCGGGCACAGCTGCACGCTGCCAGCGCTCCCCACGCCGGAACAGGAGAACCGGTGTATCCCGGCACCTGCCGAAACCTCTCCCCAGAGGAAGTCGCCCGGCGCTCGCAAACCCGCTCGCCGGCCCTGCGGCTGCAAGTGCCGGCAGAGACTCTCTCCTTTGTAGACGGCCACTACGGCCTCCAATCCCAATTTCTCCCGGAGGCGTGCGGGGACTTCATCCTGCGCCGGTCCGACGAAGTCTTTGCCTACCAGCTGGCGGTGGTGGCGGACGACGGAGACATGGGCGTCACCCAGGTGGTTCGGGGAAACGACCTGCTCTCCTCCACCCCCCGGCAGCTTCTGCTCTACCTGCTGCTGGGGTATCCGGCGCCTCAGTTTTTTCACACCCCGCTGCTGCTGGCTTCCGACGGCCGCCGGCTCTCCAAGCGGGACGGGGACCTGAGCTTGCAGGGACTGCTGGCCCGGGGGCTGACCCCCCAAGACGTGGTGGGCCGGCTGGGATTTTTAGCGGGCCTGCTGGAGGAGCCTGTCCCCTGCACGCCCCAGGATCTGCTGCCCTGTTTCTCCTGGGAAAAGGTTCCCCGCAGGGACATTCTTCTGCCTCCAGGGCTGTTTCCCGGTGCGGAAAGATAGGGTCCAAATCTGATAGAATGCTCTTGAAAAATCACTACTTAAAACATCTTGATTTACAACACTAGTCATGCTATACTTACTCGTAACAAGAATGGGGCTTCCGTCGAGAAGGGCCTTTCTTCGAGAGGGAGTTTCTGAGGGGAGCCGAAGAAAAGGAGGGCGAGCGTATGCGGCATGTGGCCCAAAAGCGCAAGCAGGTCGCCTCAACGGTGGATCCGGAATTGTGGGAAATGTTCCGCGGCCTGTCCGACAAGACGCGGATTCCATCTTCCCGCCTGCTGGATGAAGCGCTGGAAGATCTGCTGCTCAAGTACAAGGTCATCTCGGAAAAAACCAAAACGCCTTGAGTGTGTCCTAGAACGTCCCCTAGAGGGACAGGAGCTCAAGGTTCCAAAAAGGGTCTGCCGCAGTGTGCGGCAGACCCTTTTTCTACTAGTTGGCCACCACGGGCATATCCAGCAGGTACCGGCGGACCATGTCCAACGCCTGGCTGGCAGCACAGTGGCGGTGCCACTCCCGGCTCTTGGTGCGGCCGATGGGCGAGCGCTTGGTCACCCAGGTGTGCTCTCCGTCGGAGAGGGCGATATAGATCAAGCCCACGGGCTTTTCCGGGGTGCCCCCCTCCGGACCGGCGATGCCGGTGATGCCGATTCCCAGGCTGCTGCCGGACCGGCGGACCATGCCCTCGGCCATTTCCCGGGCGGTTTCCTCGCTGACGGCCCCATAGCGCTCCAGGGTCTCATGGGACACGGAGAGCAGGTCTTCCTTTGCCTGGTTGGCATAGGTCACCACCCCCATGTGAAACACCTCTGAAGAGCCGGGCACATCGGTAAGCCGCTTGGACAAAAGGCCGCCGGTGCAGCTTTCCGCGGTGGCCAAGGTCTTGCCCTGCTCCCGCAGTTTGGCAACCACCAGCTCCTCCAGGGTTTCCACATCCACACTGTAGACGAAATCCCCCAGCCGGCGGCGGATTTCCTCAATCAAAGGCTGGCAGAGGGCGTCCGCCTCTTCCACCGTGCGGGCCCGGGCGGTCACCCGCAGGTAGCACTCCCCCTCTTTGGCGTACGGGGCTAAGGTGGGGTTTTCCCCGTCCATCAGGTCGTCCATCATTTGGGCCACAGGGGCCTCTCCCCGTCCGTAGATGTGCACATTGTGGGAGACAATCACCTGCTCCTGCCCCTGCTTCAGATAGGGGACCACGTAGTTTTTCAGCATGGGCGTCAGCTCGCTGGGCGGACCCGGCAGCATGATCACCGTGCAGCCCCCTTGGGCCTGGAAAGCACAGCCCGGAGCGGTGCCGTTGTCGTTTTGGAACACATGGCAGCCCTCCGGCAGCCAGGCCTGCTTCTCCTGGTTTTCGCTGACGTGCTTTTCATTGAAATAATTCTGAATGCGGGCCAGGCTCTCCTGATGGAGCACCAGGCGCTTGCCTGCGCAGGCGGCGGTGGTCTCTTTGGTCAGGTCGTCGGTGGTGGGCCCCAGGCCTCCGGTCATAATCAGCAGGTCGCTGCGGGAGAGGGCGGTGTCCACTGCATGGCGCAGCCGCTCCACGTTATCCCCCACCACAGCGGAGTACAGCAGGTTGATGCCCAAGCCGGACAGTTCCTGGGCCACAATGGCGGTGTCCAAATTGACCACCTGGCCCAAAAGCAATTCCGTCCCCACGGAAATAATTTCAGCGTTCATCGATAGTCCTCCTTCTCAAATTGGTTTCTGTTTACAAGGGCGCGCCCCCAAGGTGAAGGCGTCTCAAAAACAGGGGAGCTCCCGGAGCTCCCCGTTTTGTATGTCATCCATCCCCCTTCTCCCCTTTGGCAGCCCATGGGGAAAGGTCGCCCTGCCCGCCCATGCGGTCGGTCATCTCCTGCAGGTACTCCAGAGGGAAGGGCGGCTGGCCCAAGGGCTTCATGGCAATGCTCATCAGCTTCATGGGGTTGTCGTCCGCCGCCACCCGGTTGGAGGAAAAAGAGCCGCACCGGCGGCAGCGGTGGATCACCGCCCACTCCCCCTTGCCCCGTACCCACACGGCCACAGGTTCCATAATGCCCCCGCAGTCGGACGCCCGGTCCCCGGGCTCCAGATCCACGTGCAGGCTGGCAAGGCAGTTGGGGCAGTGGTTGCGGTGATCGCTGCCGGCGCCTTCCGGCGTCACCAGGCGGCCGCATACTTTACACGTAAAGCTCTCCCGGCAGGGATGGGTTTTGTAGTAGCCTTTTTCAAACTTCTTTCGCTTGTTCTCTCGGTTCATGGTGTTTGCCCTCCTGAAAAGATGATAGGTTACAAATCATCCTTTGGGAGGCGCGGTCGTGGATATTTGCGCCGCTGACCTCCCGGTCAGCCCACAAGAGCACAACCCTTCTTACACATAGTTCCTACTCCTTTACCATATATTTCATATTTCACAAAAAGACAGGCCTGTTTTCCCTGTGTCACAGCTGGGCCCGCTCAAACTCCGGAAAGGAAGCAAAGCGTTTGATTCGGCCTCCGCTGCGCACAATGCGGTCCACTAAGTCTCTTTCGATTCGGTCCGCCGTCTCCACCAAGGGCGTCAAATCCGCCCAGTGATAGGCCTCCAGCAGTGCATAAGCGGGCACCGCATAGGAAGCCGCCAGCTCGTCCAGTTCTCTCTGGAGGCAAACTCCCGACAAAAACGCCAGCTCCCGCTGCTCCCGTTCCCGGCACACCCGCAGCTTGCAAAACAGAGAGCTGCACTCCTCATACCAGGCGGAAAGCTCCGCCAAGTTTTCCTCCTTCTCTCCGGAAGGCAGCGGCCTTTCCCCGGGAACAGCCTTCCAGGGCAGGCCGAAAAACTCTCCCAGGCACGTCAAAAAATCCTCACTGGCCTTTTGCAAAGCGCCGGGAGACTCAGCCTCCATCACCTGGCGGTACCTGCGCAAAAACCCAGCGGGCTTTTTCTCCATGGCCTCCAGCTCCTGCCCATGGCGCTTCAGCCCTGCGTGAAAATACGTCCCATTGTGGAACGCCAGTGCCTCCGCTCCGTCCAGCAAAAGCTGGCCGGCACACTTGCGCTGGGTGGAAAAATCCCCGCTGTCTCCCATCTGTCTTTGGGCCGCGGCCCGATAAAACCGCTCTTCGCACATCCGTCGGCAGTACGCTTTGTCCGCCAGACAGGCGGCAAGCTCCCTCTGAAGAGCCTGAAACCGGTCCGTGTCCTCCTGCGAATCGCTGTACAAAAGAACGGCGTCTCCCACCAGAGGGACCAAAGGCTCCTGCAAATGGGCAATTCCCTGCAGCCGCTCCCAAGAGAGTGGGAAGATATCGTACCCCACTCCCGCCAGAATAAAGTCCAGCCCGAAGGCGCGGCCCCGGTCCGTCTTGGGGATGAAATAGCAATCTACGTCGGACCACTCCTGGTCCGTGCCGTTTATGTGAGAACCGTAGATCGCCACCAGGGAAATGTCTCCCCCAAAGGACGTTCGGGCTCTCTCCCGAATCCAGCCCACCAATTGCTTGTTGATCTCTTTACGCATCTGGGCACCCCCGCTCAATCGGGATACACCCATTCCGTCTCCAGCGTTTCCAGGGACTCTTCCAAAAGAGCCTCGCCGTCAATGGCCTGCTCCCCTGCCTCCACAAAGTGGAGGATGGGCTTGGTGCGGGGATGTTTGGGTGTGAAGATGGTGCAGCAGTCTTCAAAGGGCTCGATGGAAATGTCGTAGGTGTCAATCTGATAGGCGGTCTTTACAATTTCCGCTTTGTCCGAACCGATCAGAGGCCGGAACACAGGGAGGGTAGCCACCGCATCGGTGCAGGCAATGGCCTGCAGGGTCTGGCTGGCCACCTGGCCCAAACTTTCCCCGGTGATCAAGGCGGCACAGCCCTCGTCCCGGGCCACGCGCTCCGCCGCCCGGAGCATAAACCGCCGGAGAATCACCGTGGAAAGCTCCGAGGGGCACTTGTCCCGGATCTCCTCTTGCAGATGGGTGAAGTTTACGGTGATAAACTTGATTCGCCCTGCGTAGCGGGCCACCCGCCGCAGCAGACGCTTGACCTTCTCCCGAGCCAGCTCGCTGGTGTAGGGAGGGCTCGCAAAGTGAACGGCGGTCAATTCCACACCCCGGCGGGCCATGCGCCAGGCGGCCACCGGGCTGTCCAGCCCGCCGCTGATCAGCACCGCAGCCTTTCCCCCTGTGCCCACAGGAATGCCCCCGGCCCCAGGTTTTACCTCTCCATGCACAAAGGCATAGCGCTCCCGCACTTCCACCCGCACCGTCAGGTCGGGGTTGTGCACATCCACCTGCAGGTGGGGAAACCGTTCCAGCAGGGCATGGCCCACCTCTGCGGAGATCTCCGGGGATTTGTAGGGGAACTTTTTGTCGCTGCGCTTACACTCCACCTTAAAGGTGGATGCCTCCTCTAGAGACTCCTCCAGATACGAGGCGGCCCGGGCACAGATGGCATCCAAGTCCTTTTCGCAGACGCCCGCACGCACATAGCCCACCACCCCAAATACCTGGGAGACCCGCTCCTCCGCTAGATCTAAATCCGCACTCTCCTCTTCCGGCACCACATACACCGTGGATTGCCGGGAGGACACAGAAAAGGCGCCGGCACTCTGCAGCCGCCGGCGAATATTTTTTAGGAGCACATCCTCAAAGGACTTTCGATTCAGCCCTTTCAAAGCGATCTCTCCCAATTTCAACAAAATGACTTCTTGTGGCATAGTACACTCCCAATTTTCTACAGAGTTACGATCCATACGTTCCAAGGCAAAGCTCCGCTCCAGAGCCTTTGGTTTTGCCCTCGCTTGGAACAACAGGGCATCTTTGCCCTAAGCCCGGTGGGCCAGGGAGGCCAAACCTGCCTGCAGGCCCTCCAGCAACGCTTCCACATCCTCCTGGGTGCTGAAGCGGGAAAAACTCACCCGCAGGGCTGTCTCCACCTGCTCTTTAGGCAGCCCCATGGCCTGGAGCACGTGGCTGGGTTTGGCCTTCCCACAGGCAGAGCCGGAGCTCACATACACCCCCCGCTGAGCCAAGAAATGGAGCATGGTCTCTCCCCGCACGGGACCGGGAGAGACGTTGAGCACATAGGGCAGCCCGTCCTCCGGAGAGTGGATCACCCCTTGGGGCAGCCGGGAAAGCCCCTCTCGCAGAAGGGTATGTAACCTTCTCACGTGAGCCAAGGCCTCCTCACAGGGGGGCAGCAGGCGCACCGCTTCCCCCAGGGCGCCGATCAGAGGCACGCTCTCCGTGCCGGACCGCAGGCCTCGCTCCTGCCCGCCCCCCAAAGTCCGGGGCAGCAGGCGCACCCCTTTTTTCACATAGAGGGCGCCCACCCCTTTGGGGGCGTGCACCTTGTGGCCGGAAAGGGTCAGCAAGTCCACGCCCAGCTTTTTTACGGTGAAGGGCAGCTTTCCAAAGGCCTGAACCCCGTCCACATGGAGCAGGGCCGGCGCCTTTTTCCGCCGGATGGCCCGGGCTGCCGCCTCCACCGGGAAGATGGCCCCCGTCTCATTGTTCACCAACATCAGGCTCACCAAAATGGTATCCCCATCGATGGCCTCCTCCAGGGCCTGCACAGGCAGATGTCCCTCCCGGTCCAGCTCCAGGTACACCACCTGAAAGCCCTGGCGCTCCAACTCCCGGCAGGGCTGCAGCACAGAGTCGTGCTCTCCGGCGGTGGTGACAATTTTATTTCCCATGCGCCGGCGGGCCTGGGCCGCCCCAAAAAGGGCCAAATTGTTGCCCTCTGTGCCCCCGCTGGTGAAGACGATCTCCTCCGGGGAAGCCCCCAGTTTTTGGGCCACCAACGCCCGGGCCTCCTCCACCTGCTGCCGGGCGCGAAAGCCCCGGGTATGCAGAGAAGAGGGATTGCCATACTCCTCTGTCATCAGCTCCAGCGCTTTCTGCGCCACCGAGGGAAGCACCTGGGTGGTGGCGCTGTTATCCAAATAATGTTCCGTCAACGTCTCCATACAACCGCCTTTCAAGCCTGGGGCAGTTTCCGGTACCCCGTGGAGAAGTCCACCTGGTTGCGCAAGGGCTCTCCCGCCTGGAAACGCTGCAAATTTTCCACAAAAATGTTCACAATCCGTTCGTGGGTCTCCCGCAGGTGGTAGTACCCGGAGATGTGGGGGGTCACCACCGCCGTGGGGATCCGCCACAGCCGGTGAGAGGGCGGCAGAGGCTCCGGGTCGGTGACATCCACCCCGGCTCCGGCCAGGTGTCCGCTCTCCAAAGCGTCGCACAGGGCCTCTGTGTCCACAATGGTGCCCCGGCCCACATTCAGGAGCACCGCTCCCTCTTTCATGCGGCCGATGCGCTCCCGGTTGAGCAGGTTTTGCGTGGCCTGGGTCCCGGGCAAGGTGACCGCCACCACGTCCGCTTGGGGCAGCAATTGATCCAGGTCCTCCAACAGGTGGACCTCATGGGCGCAGGGAGGGCAGGGACGGGGGCTTCTCCGCACCCCGATCACGTGGGCGCCCAGGGCCTTGCACCGCTGGGCGAATTCCCCGCCAATATCTCCCAGGCCCAGCACCAGCACCGTGGACCCGTACACAGAGCCCACCTGGCCCAGAGATTCCCACCGGCCCTCTTTCTGGGCGTCCCGGTACAGCTCCAGCTTCTTCAAAATTTCCAGCAGCATGCCCAGCATGTGCTCAGAAATGGCCAAGCCATAGGCTCCGGTGGCGTTGGTGAGCAAGGTGTGCTCCCCCAAGACACCGGACTTTAAGTAGGCCTCCACACCGGCGCTGTTGGTCTGCAGCCATTCCAGGGAAGCGCCCTGCCCCAACATGGCGGCGGGCACGTTCCCCAGGCTGATATCCGCCCACGCCACGTCCTCTTGGGTCAGGGAAGGCTGGGCAACGGTGCCCGCGGGCCGGGCCGAAGCGGGGAACAAGTCGCCAACTCCCCGAAAGCGAAATTCCCACCCTGGGGCAGCCGCCTGCAGTTTTTCCATATGTCCTTCCTCTACAGGAATGGTCACCAACACATGTTTTGCTTCCATAGAAATTCTCCCCTTCTCCGGCTGGGTCCGCCGGTCTGCATCACACTTCCCGCTCCTGTTCTCCGTTCCATTTCCATGGCAGCTGGAGCAGGTCCCGCAGCTGCCTCACATCTTGGGGCGCGGGGTCTACCACATGCACCCGCAAGGCTTCGCCTCCTGGCTTGGGCTCCCAACGCTCCTCCAGGTGCGCCTCCAGCCACTGGGCCAAAGAGGGGTTCATCCCCCGAAGCTCTTCCACCTGCTGCATAGCCCGCTCTGCCGGGCCCAAGTGGATTCCCAGAACCAGCCTGCCAGGCTCCGCACACAGAGCCGCCGCGGCCCGGCCCTCCCAGGTGTACTCCACTTTCCAGCAACTTCCGGAAGTGATCTCCCGCAGGGGGCGGATCTTCCCCTTCAGTCCCGCGTCTTCCCCTACTTGGTGAAACTGCCGGGCCAAGCTTGCCCGGCCCGGATCTAAAGCCTGGAACACATCCTCCAGAACAGGGCCTCCCCGCAGGGCGCCCGCGTAGTCCAAACGCAGGTAGTCCGTCCGGTGAAACGGGGTCTTGGGGGCCGCGCACAACACCCACAGGCCAAACATCATTTTGGGAAAATCCCGATTGACCACGCGCACGCTGCCCTTCCCCTGGGAGAGTCCCAGTCCCAGAGCCTGCAGCCGCTGGAACCGCTCTTCATTGCCCTCCCGCAAATGGGGCCACTCCATGGCGCTGTGGGCCTCTCGCCAAGCGGAGAGGGTCAGTTCCAGCACCCCCTCCTCGGAAACCTTGCCACGCATGCCCAATTCGTACAGATAGGCGCTGTAAAACCGAATGGCCTGCTGGAACTGGTTGCGCAGCCGGCTCTCCTTCTGGTCCACAGGGGCGTGGCCCTCCTCCGAAAGGCCGGCGTGTTTTTCCTCCCATTCCCTGCGGGCGGGGGAAGCCATGTACGCGTCGTACTCCGTCTCCGGCACCAGGAAAAACCCCGGATCCCCATACATCTCGTCATAGACGCCGTGCAAAAACGCGTAAAACTGCCGTTCCCCCTCCGCCACATCCGAGGGCAGGTAAGGGCACTCCGGCAGCGCCTCTTGAAACGGGGCCAGCATCCGCACACAGTGCAGAATGCTCCGCCGGGGGGAGTCCCCCGGATCACTGGGCCGCCCCCACAAAATGGAATCCCGTCCGAGCATGGGTTATATACCTCCTTCCAAGTCCTGCCGTCCGCCGGCTCTCACAGCTGTTCCAGCTCCTGCTTCCACAGGGCCCAGCTGGCGTCGGAGGGCATGCGCCAATCCCCCCGGGGGGAGAGCGTCACCGATCCCACCTTGGGACCGTCCGGCAGACAGCTGCGCTTAAACTGCTGGGTGAAGAACCGCCGGTAAAAGGCGGTCAGCCACTTTTTCACCGTGGGACCGTCGTACTCCCCGGCAAAGGCCCGGCAGGCCATGCGGTAGATTTTCCCCGGCGCAAAGCCAAACCGAAGCATATAGTACAAAAAGAAGTCGTGCAGTTCATAGGGGCCCACCAGTTCCTCGGTCTTTTGGGCGATTTCCCCGTCCTTGGGGGGAAGCAGCTCCGGGGACACAGGGGTGTCCAGCACGTCCAGCAAAGCCTCCCGCAGGCGGTTTTCACTGTGGTCCGCCGCATAGCGCACCAAGTGCCGGACCAGCGTCTTGGGGATGGAGGCGTTCACCCCGTACATGGACATGTGATCCCCGTTGTAGGTGGCCCAGCCCAAAGCCAGCTCCGAAAGATCCCCCGTGCCGATGACAATGCCCCCCAGCCGGTTGGCTGTATCCATCAGCACCTGGGTGCGCTCCCGGGCCTGGGCGTTTTCAAAGGTCACATCCAGAGAGGTCTCCTCCTGGCCGATGTCCCAAAAGTGTTGGCGCACCGCCTTCTCAATGGACACCTCCCGGAAGCTGACTCCCAGCTCCTCGGCAATGCGCTGGGCGTTGGATTTGGTCCGGCTGGTGGTGCCAAAACAGGGCATGGACAGAGCGTGAATCCCCTTTCTGTCCAGGCCCAGCCGGTCAAAGGCCCGGGCGGTGACCAACAGGGCCAGGGTGGAATCCAATCCGCCGGACAGGCCCACCACCGCCACTTTGCCGCCAATGGCGGAAAGCCGGCTGGCCAACCCCACACTCTGCATGGTCAAAATCAGCTGGCACCGGTCGGAAAGGCCTACGGCGTCCTGGGGGACAAAGGGGGTGCGGGCAAAGTTCCGCTGGGGCTGGAAGGCCTCCAACGTGGCCGCCTCGTAGCGGAAGGAGACGCGCACCACATCCCGGTCCTGGGCAGGGACCCAGGTGTTCATCCGGCGGCGCTCCTGGGAAAGGCGTTCCAGGTCCACATCGGCGGTGAGAAGCCCTGTGGTGAACAGCTGGCTCTCCTCCAGCAGGGAGCCGTTTTCCGCGATCAAATCGTGGCCGGCAAACACCATGTCGGTGGTGGACTCGCCCAAGCCGCTGTCCACATAGGCATAGGCCGCCAGCAGCCGGCCAGAGTGCTGGCGCACCAGCTCCCGGCGGTACTCGGCCTTGCCAATGGTCTCGTCGCTGCAGGAGGGATTTAAAAGCACCGTGGCCCCGTTTCGGGCCAGGTCCGTGCTGGGCGGCACAGGGCTCCACAGATCCTCGCAGATCTCCACGCCCAGGCACAGGTCGGGCACGTTCTCGCAGGGGAACAGCAGGCCTCGGCCCAGCCAGGTGCGCTGCCCGGCATAAGTGATCTCTTGGGCTGCCGGGGCCGGCGTAAAATGCCGGGCCTCATAAAACTCCGAATAATTGGGGATGCAAACCTTGGCGGGCAGGCCCAGCAGCCTGCCTCTATGGAACACGGCCCCGCAGTTGTACAGGGCCCCCTGCCAAGGCACGGGCACCCCCACCACACAGACCAGGTCCAGGTCTGCCGTATCCTTCAGCAGGGCGGCCAACGCCTGCTCCGCTCCGGCCAACAGGGTGCGATCCCGGAACAGGTCCCCGCAGGTGTAGCCGGTCATGGAGAGCTCGGGAAAGCACACCACCCCGCAACCCTCCTCCGCACCCTGGCGGATCAGCTGGAGAATCCGGCGGCGGTTTTCCTCCACATGGGCCACCGCCACACAGGGTGTGGCAGCTCCGATTCGAAACAGTCCATCCTTCACAATCGTCCATCCTTTCTCAGGCCGCCCCAGGGTGCGGCCGCCTTTTAGAGATTGCCCCAGACCGTGACCGGGAGCTTTAAGCTCCTCTTACAAGCCGCTGCTTGCAGGAGGCGCTGAAGATTCCGGCGGCGGGGTGGGTTCCGCTGTGGGAACCGGCGTAGGTGTAGCCGGCACCGGGGTTGGAGTGGCGGGCACCGGGGTGGCCGGCGGGGGTGTCACTGTGGCCGTAGGCGCCGGGGTAGCCGTGGGCTCCGGCGTGGCGTCGGCTGTGGTGCCGGACTCCCTGGTGGTATCCACCTTGTCCGTATCCGTATCCGGCCCCACCGCGTACACCTTGCCGGTGGCCGGGTAATAGGAAGAGGAGAGCTCCTCGCTCTTGATCAACGTGTCTCCCTTATAGTAGGAGCGATAGGCCCGGGCGGAATAGCCCGTGTTGCCCGAGGAACGGCGCACATACTGCCCGGAGGCCAGGCTGGAGTCCTCCCGGAACGTCACCGTGTCCAAGGGAGCCTCCGACCCGGTCTGCTCGGAGGAGACCGCCACGCGGTCCCACTCCTCCGGGAAGCAGCCGTAAAAGCTCACATACAAGGTGGTGCCCTCCATCCAGGCGCTGATATACACCGGGGTGTCCAGGCTGTTGCGGAACCGGAAATCCAAGTTGCCGTAATCCACCGTGGCGTCCAAACCGATGGGGCAGTAGGAGGAAGGCATGGCGTGGCACCAGCGCTCCACGATTTCCATGCCTGCCTGCAGGGCAGCGATATACAGGGTGGAAGACCCCTGGCAAATGCCGCCCCCATACATCTGCACAATCACGCCGCCGGAAATGCCTCCGGCGGGCAGCCAGCCGTTGTTGGGGTCCGTGCTGTCCCCCAGGGCCGTGTTATAGGAAAACTCCTGGCCCGGGGCCAAAATCGTACCGTTGACCTTGGACAAGGCCAGGGCCATATTGCTGTTGCCGTTGGCCGTGTTGGTGGACACAGTGCTGTAGGTGGACAGCTGGGTGAAGTGCTCCTCCAAATAGGCCTTGGTCACCTGGGGCTCTGTCTCCACAAAGGAGGCCTGCATGTCTCCCCCGTGCTTTTGAGAAAGCAGCTGGCGAACGCCGTCCAGGGTCTTGACCATGTCCACCCGTCTGCCTTTCTGCTCTTGGGTAAAGGTAAAAGACCCGCTGGCCCCATCGTAGGAGGCCACCGTGGCGTCTTGGGGCTGGGTAAAACAGGCGGCAGCCGCCTCTTGCAGCTTCTGCTCCCCTGCCTGGGAAAGGTCAACCACATAGTCCAAAGGATAGTCGGTCTCCTCCCGCTCCTCCAAAAACTGGGGAACCGTCAGTTCCAACGTATCCTGCACGGCAAAATCCTCCCCGGAGAGGAGAATGGTGTCGTCTTGAAACTTCACCGTAATCTCCAGAGTGGCCACCTCTTCTTCCAAAGCTTCCCGGGCCACGTCCAGAGCCTCTTCCACGGTTTTCCCGCCAATGCTGCGGCCGCCGATGGTAGCTCCCTCCGGGAACAGGGAAAGATCCTCCACCTGGGAGGAAACTTGGGAGGACTCCGGCTCCTCTTCCTGCTGCATCGAGCAGGCGCACAGCCCGCTTATGAAAAGCAGCGAGACAGCTCCCGCTGCACACTTCAACCAAAAGGACTTTTTCTTATCCAATGTCACCCATCCTTTCCACATGTGTTTCCTATCTTTGCAGCCTTCCAGGCCCTGGTTGCACAAGGGCTCAGAAAGCTTGGGATGTTCTTTTCTCACGTCTCTCATTATACCTTCCCCCTGGGAAAAAGTAAAGCGCTGGTCGTTGCCCATTTTGCTGAAATCGCTGGCATTTTCCCCGCCTCCATGGTACAATATCCGCAGAGAGATGCAGCCGCTGACCACACACTGTTTTCCGGGCAGAAACCCTGGGACCTCAGGAGCGCCTGCGGCTGGCACACCGCAGGTGCGAGGGCTAAGAAAACCGGCGGCTCTTTCCGGCTTAAAACCCTCTCGCCGCCGGAGGAAAAGGAGAGAAGCGCTATGAAAATTCTGCTTTTAACCGCCGCTACCGGCGGGGGCCATATACGGGCCTCCGCAGCGGTGGAACAGTATATCCGCGACAACACCGACTATGAGGTTGTCACCGTTGACTTCTTAAAGGCCATCAACCGCTTTTTGGACAAAACCGTCTGCGACAGCTACCGCTTTATGGCCAAGCGGGTGCCCGCCATGTTCGGCCGGCTCTACAAACAGACCAACCAGAAAAATCTGTTTTCGGATTTGGTGCCCAAGCTCAGCGGCATGTTCAGCAACCTGCTGTATCCCACCATCGCCCGCTGTGAACCGGACGTGATCCTCACCACCCATCCTTTTGTCACGGAGATGGTTTCCGACCTGAAAGAGGACGGCTCCATCACGGTGCCCTTGATCTGCATTCTCACCGACTATGGGGTGCACCGGGCTTGGATCGCCCCCTATGTGGACGCCTACGTGGTGGCCAGCGAGGACATGGTGCCGGAACTCACCAGCTTTGGCGTGGAGGAAAAAAAGATTTTCCCCTTTGGCATACCGGTACACGGAGTGTTCTTTCAGCGGGAGGACCGGGACATGCTCCTGCGGGATCTGCGCCTGGATCCGGCCCTGCCCACCGTGCTTTTCATGGCAGGCAGCTTTGGGGTCTCCAACATTATGAAACTCTACCGGGAATTGGAGGACACCCAGGCGTCCATGCAGATCATTGTGATCACCGGCCGGAACCAGCGCCTGTACGAGGCCTTTGAGCGGGAGATCGCCGCAGGCACCCGCATTCCCACCCGGCTCATCTACTTCACCGACGAGGTGGAAAAGTACATGCACGCCAGCGACCTGCTGGTGACAAAGCCCGGCGGCCTTACGGTGAGCGAGGCTCTGGCCTGCAACTTGCCTATGGCGGTGTTTGACGCCATTCCCGGCCAGGAGGAGGACAACGCCAACTTCCTCAAAGTGCACGACATGGGCGTCCGCCTGCAAAAAGACGGGAACTTCGCCCAGGAGATTTCCTCTCTGCTGCAGGAAAAAGAAAAGCTCCAGGAGATGCGGGAAAACTGCAAACACTTCGACAAATCCCAATCTATCCCCAACCTGCTGGCCCTGATCCGGGACCTGGTGGAGGAAAAGCCATGAGCACCCTCCCTTTCACCGGCGGGGATCCGGAGCTTCGCCGGGAGCTGGAGCAGCTGGCGGACCCCGGCTACAAAACGTTCCACGAGGGGCTGATCCCCGGATCCTCCATGACCTATGGGGTGCGCCTGCCGGCTCTGCGCGCCCTGGCCCAGAGAGTGCTTCGAGGGGACCCTTTGGACTTTCTGCGAAACTCCCGCCCCGCCTCCTACGAGGAAACCATGGTCCGGGGGCTGGTGGTGACGGGGCTGCAGCTGCCTTGGGAAGAAAAACGTCCGTGGGTGGAGGATTTCCTGCCCCGCATAGACAACTGGGCTCTGTGCGACACCTTCTGCAATTCTCTCAAACCCCGCTTTCCCGGAGACGAGGAGGGGCTGTGGGCCTTCGCCCGGCCCCTTTACTCCAGTGCCCAGGAGTATGAGGCCCGGTTTGCTGTGGTGCTGCAGCTGTCCCACTTTGTAAAGGCAGAGCATTTGGAGGAGGGGCTGCTTCTCCTCCAGCAGGTACAGCACCCTGGTT
Organism: uncultured Neglectibacter sp.; assembly: GCA_904374805.1. Classification (GTDB taxonomy): domain Bacteria; phylum Bacillota; class Clostridia; order Oscillospirales; family Acutalibacteraceae; genus Acutalibacter; species Acutalibacter pullicola. The sequence continues at coordinate 2,953 of CAJFEW010000004.1, read as the reverse complement.
ACTACGCCAAAATGGGCGTGGCTTGGGCCCTCTCTGTGTGGTATGTGTCCTTTCCCCAGGAGGTGGAAGCTCTGCTGGCCCAGCGCACCCTGGAACCCTGGGTGCAGAACAAGACTATCCAGAAGATCCGAGAGTCCCGCCGTGTGCGCCCAGAGGAAAAGGAAGCTTTGCTCCGCTACAAACGCTGAGAGACAACCTTCCCTATTAGAGACGTTTTTCCACCGGATCCCGTACCATCTGTTGAAAACTTTTTTAGAAAGGTCGGTCACCTATGAAGATTGGCTGCTGTGTCTCCCTGTGGGAGGATCTCATTTTTCATTTGCCCCAAGCAGGCTGCCAGTATGCAGAGGGAGGCTTTTCCTCTCTGGCGGACAAAAGCTTGGACCAAGTGCGCACCCGCGCCGCTCAGCTGGAAAAAGCCGGCGTGCGCCTAGAAACTATGAATGTGCTCTTCCCTGGGGACTTCCATTTGACAGGCCCCCAGGCGGACTTCGCCGCCGTGGACAACTATCTAGAGGAGAACCTGCCCAAGGCCCAGGCGTTGGGGGTGAGCATGGTGGTTTTTGGCAGCGGCGGTGCCCGCCGTGTGCCCGAAGGCTTCCCCCAGGAGGAGGCCTTTGCCCAGCTGACAGAGCTGTGCCGGGAGCACATCGCCCCGGCCATGGGGGCCTTTGGGATCACCTGCTGCGTAGAGCCCCTAAACCGGCAGGAGACCAACATCCTCGCCACCAGCGAGGAGGGGTTCCGGCTGGTGGAGGCGGTGAACCACCCCAACTTCCAGCTGCTGGTGGACCTGTACCACTTTGATTTGGAAGGCGAGTCTCTCTCCGCCCTGGAGAGCTACCGGGGACGCCTGGGCCACTGCCATATTGCCAGCGCCCAAAACAGCCGCCTGCTGCCCCAGCCCTGGGACGGCCAGGACTATCTCCCCTTCTTCCAGACCTTGGCGGCCATGGGCTATGAGGGGCGCCTCTCCCTGGAAGGGGACACCCGGGGCGGCCTGTCCCAGATTCGCTCCTCCTTGGAGTATCTGCAGGCCTTGGCAAGCCAGGCAGCCCCTGCTGCCTGCCCCAGATAAACCGCCAGGTTCTGGAAAGCGAAAACTAACTCATACACAACAAAAACCGGGAACGGCTCCTCACAGGCGCTGCTCCCGGTTTTATCGTGCTTTGTTTATCGCTGGAGGCGCTCCAGCAAAATGGTGTTGACCAAAGTGGTGACGCCATCCACCAAAAAGCCCAGGCCGATAAACATCACCAGGCCCTCGATGGTTCCGAAGGGGTTAAAAATCATCACCAAGCCGCACACGGCCAGGACCACCGCCACCAGGCAGGAAATCCACCACCGGCTAAAGCCCAGGGCCTTCATGTCCAACGAGCGCTTGATGGAGCCAAGGCTGTCCACCAAAATGTAGATTCCCAGCACCATGGGCACCAAGGCCAGCAGGAAGCGAATCCAAATAAGCAGGCACAGGCCCAGCAAAATCAGCAGGATGCCCAGCACCAAATCCAGCTTGTCGGCGTTCTCCCCGCCCCGCAGATAGGCCACCAGCCGCACCACACCGTAAACCAGCACCGCCCCGCCAATGAGCAGGCAGGCAAAGCCCAAAGACAGCTCCGGCATCACCAGCAGCACCACGCCCAGCGCAGTGTACAGCAGGGAGGAGAGAATCAAACTGTTGCGAATGCTTTTTAACATGAGAAGACCTCCTTTTCTCTTCAATCTTTGTAAATTTTCTTCCATTCTGGGATGTTGCCCACTTCCCGGCCGGTTTCCCGCCAGTACCAGACACAGGACTTTTTCCACACATTGTACCGTTCTGTGTTTTCCTCCAGATCCCGGCGGCTGTAGCCTCGGGCAATCTCCGCCTCTAAAAAAAGCACGTTGCTGTTGGAATAGAGATAGTTAACCTGCTCTTCAAAGGCAAGGTACACCGGGTCGTTTTCGCAGTTCGCTTCCCGGCTGACATAGCCAGCGGCCTTGGGGAACTGGATGGCCCGAATAAGCAGCTGGTTCTCTGCCAGATGGAGATGCTCCTGGTTTTCGGGCGTATGCAGGGCGTTAAACTTGTGTACCCATTTTAGGCTGGGGATCTGTTCCTCCGGCAATTCCACAGCGCCATATACCTCTCTTAGCTTATCACAGATTTCACGAATATGCACATGCCCCTCCTTTAAGGGCATCCTTTTCACAAATTCCTCATACCACATGGCTTCTCTCCCCTATCCATACCATTCTAGCCTTGGGTGTTTGCCTTGATTATACTCCCTCCCCCCAAGAAACACAAGCCAATCGTTCTGAAAACAAAAGGTGGTACCCAACAAAAAGAGAGTCCCTTCGGACTCTCCCAAACTACCCTTCTACTTTGGGACCACACCTTGGTCATATTCTCCACAAAATACAAAGGGAGAGTCCCTTCGGACTCTCCCAAACTACCCTTCTACTTTGGGAACACACCTTGGCCATATTCTCCACAAAATGCAAAGGGAGAGTCCCTTCGGACTCTCCCAAATAACACGTATTTTAGAACACGCCGTTGGTCATATCCTCCACAATCAAGGTGCGGGGACCGTTGTTGGCCGGAGCAGCCTTGGGTGCGGCAGCGGGAGCAGCGGCAGGAGCCGGGGCTTCCTCTTCCTTGTGGGGATTGTCACGCCAGTTGAGGAACTTCTCGGCAACCTGGGGGAACAGGGCGTAGCTGAGGTAATCTTCCTCGCACTTGCCAATGCCCTTTTCCTTGCACTCGGCGCGGAGCTTGTCCATTTCGGGCTCCAGCAGGTCGGCAGGACGGCAGGTGATGACCTCGTCGTTGCCGATGGCCTTCTTGCGCACTTCCTCGTTGACCTCGCCGGGGAGCTGGCCGTACTCGCCACGGAGCAGGCCCTTGGACTCCTTGGTGATCATCTTGTAGCGCTCGCCAGCCAGCACGTTCAGCACAGCCTGAGAGCCCACG
>CAJFEW010000003.1 GCA_904374805.1 uncultured Neglectibacter sp. | reverse complement strand
CAAGCCCAGCGACATCATCGCCGTGTACCGCAACATGGAGAAGGACGAGCCCAAGAAGCGCTTCACCATCGGCATTGTGGACGACGTGACCCATCTGTCTCTGGACGCCACCGAGGATCCGGATACCGCTCCTGCTGGCACCACCTCCTGCAAGTTCTGGGGCCTGGGCTCCGACGGCACCGTGGGCGCCAACAAGAACTCCATCAAGATCATCGGCGACCACACTGACATGTACGCCCAGGGCTACTTCGATTACGACTCCAAGAAGTCCGGCGGCCTGACCATTTCCCACCTGCGGTTTGGTCACACCCCCATCAAGTCCACCTACTACATCTCCAAGGCTGACTTTGTGGCCTGCTCCAATCCTGCTTATCTGGAGACCTATGACATGGTGCAGGATCTGAAGAAGGGCGGCAGCTTCCTGCTCAACTGCTCTTGGGATGCCAAGGAGCTGGACGAGCGTCTGCCTGGCAAGGTGAAGAAATTCATCGCCGACAACGACATCAACTTCTACACCATCGATGCCTTTAAGATTGGCAAGGAGCTGGGCCTGGGCACCCGTACCAACACCGTGCTGCAGTCCGCTTTCTTCTCCATTGCCAAGATCATCCCCGAAGAGGATGCTATCAAATACATGAAGGACGCTGCTACCAAGTCCTATAGCCGTAAGGGCGACGCCATCGTCAAGATGAACCACGACGCTATCGATCGTGGTGCCAACGGCTATGTGAAGGTGGACGTGCCCGCTTCCTGGAAGGACGCTGTGGACGACTCTCAGAAGAAGGTCGCTACCGGCAACCGTCCCGAGCTGGTGGATTACGTGAACAACGTGGTGTTCCCTGTGAACTCCTTCCACGGCAAGGATCTGCCTGTTTCCACCTTTGAAAACTATGCAGACGGCACCTCTCCCCAGGGCACCGCTGCTTACGAGAAGCGCGGCGTGGCTGTGGATGTTCCCGAGTGGATCGTGGACAACTGCATCCAGTGTAACCAGTGCTCCTACGTGTGTCCCCATGCGGTCATCCGTCCCATCGCTATGACCGATGAAGAGCTGGCTGCTGCTCCTGCCGGCACCAAGGCGAAACCCATGACCGGCGTGCCCGGCATGAACTTTGCCATGGTTATCTCTCCGCTGGACTGCACCGGCTGCGGCTCTTGCGTGACCACCTGCCCTGCCAAGAACAAGGCTCTGCAGATGGCTCCCATCGACTCCCAGCGTGAGCAGGAGGCCGTGTTTGAGTACGGCATCAACCTGCCTGCCAAGGAAGAAGTGGCTGCTAAGTTCAAGGAGACCACCGTTAAGGGCAGCCAGTTCAAGCAACCCTTGCTGGAGTTCTCCGGCGCTTGCGGTGGCTGCGGCGAGACTCCTTACGCCAAGCTGGCTACCCAGCTGTTCGGCGACAAGATGTTCATCGCCAACGCTACCGGCTGCTCCTCTATCTGGGGCGGTTCTGCTCCTGCCACGCCTTACACTGTGAACAAGAACGGCCACGGCCCCGCTTGGGAGAACTCCCTGTTCGAGGACAACGCCGAGTTCGGACTGGGCATGGCTCTGGCTCAGAACGCTGTTCGCGGCCGTCTGGCTGAGCTGACTGAGAAGCTGATCGCTTCCAACGCCAACGCTGGCCTGAAGGAAGCTGCTCAGAAGTGGCTGGATACCATGAATGATCGCGCTGCCAACGACCAGCCCGCGAAGGACTACATTGCTGCTCTGGAGCAGGGTGTGGCCACCATCGACGAGCTCACCGCCTTTGTCAACTCTGACAAGGCCAAGGAAATCTTCGGTGACAAGGTGGGCGACATGCAGGCTCACGCTGCTGAGCTGAAGGCTTCCGGCGCCAAGTATTGCGACTGCGAGGCTTGCAAGCTGGCTCTGGAGATCCTGAAGGATAAGGATTACCTGGCCAAGAAGTCCATGTGGATCCTGGGCGGCGACGGCTGGGCTTACGACATCGGCTTCGGCGGCCTGGATCATGCTCTCGCTTCCGGCGAGGACATCAACGTCTTGGTCTTCGACACCGAGGTGTACTCCAACACCGGCGGCCAGGCTTCCAAGTCCACCCCTTGCGGCTCTGTGGCCCAGTTCGCTGCCACCGGTAAGGCTACCAAGAAGAAGGACCTGGCTGGCATCGCCATGACCTACGGCTACGTCTACGTGGCTCAGGTGGCCATGGGCGCCGACATGAACCAGTGCATCAAGGCCTTCTCCGAGGCTGAGAGCTACCATGGTCCCTCTATCATCCTGGCTTACGCTCCCTGCATCAACCACGGCATCAAGGGCGGCATGGGCGTTTCTCAGGTGGAGGAGAAGAAGGCTGTGGCTGCTGGCTACTGGCATAACTTCCGGTTCGATCCCCGCCGTGCAGACGAGGGTCTGAATCCCTTCCAGCTGGACAGCAAGGCTCCCACCGCTTCCTATCGCGACTTCATCATGGGCGAAGTGCGTTACAACAGCTTGACCCGTTCCTTCCCGGACCGTGCCGAGAAGCTGTTCGCCAACGCCGAGAAGTATGCGGAAGAGAAGTACGAGCGCCTGAAGAAGATGGCCGAGTAATCGTCCTTCTTACAACTGCGATTCTCTGTGTAATAAAAAAGTCCCTGACCGGGAAACCGGCCAGGGACTTTTTGCATGATCCAGTTCACCCGAGAGACTCGGGGGAGGTGGGCAGATCGCCCAGGTTATTGCTTTCGCTGCCATCGGGAAGGGAACGCAAGTACTCGCTGCCGTTGCGGCTGGCGATGGCCACGCCCCGAATGCCGCCCTGCTTAGCCAGTGTTACGCCCTCCCGTTTGGAGAGAACCCGGCCGTCCGAGAGTTCATAGCCTGTCACCTTGCCATTTTTGCGAATAAGGCTGGTGATGGTTTTGGCGTCTTTGTTTGGCACAGGGTTCATGATGTTGATGTTGGCGGGCAGGTTCCCGATTCTGCCGTTTTTCTGTTTCATGGGATCCTTCCTTTCCTTGCGCGGAACGCGTAGATGCAAATGGGATTCACAGCTATTCTTGTTCCACAAGGGGCCCATTATACGGAAAAACGTCACCCTTCTAAAATCTCTTTTTGTTTTTTCTTGGAAAGACCTTTCAGCACCAAACGATAGGAGGTTTCCATCAGTTCCCGCACCAGGTCGTCGGGGACACAGCCCTCCAGCCGGATGGAACTCCAATGCTCTTTGTTGCAGTAATAGCCGGGGGTAATATCTGCGTACTGTTCCCGCAGAAAGCGGTTCTGCTCAGGCGGCAATTTCAGGGTGAGCAGGGCTTCGTTGCCAGCCTTGTCTTTGCAGACCGCGGCAAAAAGTTTGTCTCCCACCTGAAACCTTGTCCATTGCCATTCCTCTTTGAAGTCTCGAGCTGCTCCAGGTTTTTGGGCAAGTTCCTCAAAAATCCAAGGGTAGACCATGGGTTTTCACCTCCTCTTTTCTCGTTCTACCAGGAAAGGCCGGGAAAGGAAAGTTTCATTTGCTTTTTGGGGAAAAATAGGCTACAATGAATGCGCATGAGTGAACGCAAGGAATACGGCGGAAAGGACTGGTACAAACCATGAACGCTCAAGAACGCAAGGACCTTCAGGTCACCGCGGCGCAGGCGCGCCTCGGCATCATCGAAGGCGTGTTCCACGCCAAGTCCGGCCACCCGGGAGGGTCTCTCTCCGCGGCCGAGATTTTCACCTATCTGTATTGGAAAGAATTGCAGATCGACCCCCAGAATCCCAAGGACCCCAACCGGGATCGCTTTGTGCTGTCCAAGGGCCACTGCGCGCCTGGGCTGTATGCGGTGCTGGCCTTACGGGGTTATTTTGACGTAAGCGAGCTCCAGAAGCTGCGCCACATTGGCGCCATGCTGCAGGGGCACCCGGATATGAAGGGCACGCCCGGTGTGGACATGAGCTCCGGTTCCCTGGGCCAGGGCATTTCCGCCGCTGTAGGCATGGCTCTGGCAGGCAAGCTAGACCAGAAGGACTATCGTGTCTACACCCTGCTGGGCGACGGCGAATGTGAAGAGGGCCAGGTGTGGGAGGCCGCTATGTTTGCGGGGCACCACAAGCTGGACAACCTGTGTGTGATTGTAGACTACAACGGCCTGCAGATCGACGGCCCCGTGCAAGAGGTGGTGGGCCCTGCTCCCTTTGAGCCCAAATTCCAGGCCTTTGGCTTTGAAACCATTACAGTGGAAGACGGCAACGACTTCGACCAGTTGGAGCAGGCCTTTGCCGCGGCGAAAGCCTGCAAGGGTAAGCCCTGCGCGATCATTGCCCACACCGTCAAGGGCAAAGGTGTCTCCTTTATGGAAAACCAGGTGGGCTGGCACGGAAAGGCTCCCAATGCAGAGGAGTATGAAGTGGCCATGAAAGAACTCAAGGAGAATTTGGAGGTGCTGCAAAATGGCTGAGATGGTAAAGAAGGCCACACGGGAGAGCTTCGGGGAAGCTGTCACCGCTTTGGCTGCTGAAAACCCCAACATTGTGGTGCTGGACGCCGACTTGGCGGAGGCCACCAAAACGGGCATCTTCAAAAAGAAGTATCCGGAGCGCTTTTTTGATTGCGGCATCGCCGAGCAGAACATGATCGGTATTGCCGCCGGTTTAGCCACCTGTGGGAAAATTCCCTTTGCCGCGTCCTTTGCCATGTTTGCGGCGGGCCGCGCCTTTGAGCAGGTGCGCAACTCCGTAGGCTACCCCCATTTGAACGTGAAAATTGCCGGTTCCCACGCGGGCATCTCCGTGGGTGAGGACGGCGCCACCCACCAGTGCTGTGAAGACCTGGCGCTGATGCGCACCATCCCCGGCATGGTGGTGCTCAACCCTGCGGACCATTACGAGATGCTGGCTGCCGTCAAGGCCGCCGCTGCCTACGAGGGCCCTGTATATATCCGCCTGGGCCGTCTGGCAGTGGAGAGCGTTCACAACAACGATGACTACACGTTTGAGCTGGGCAAGGGCATCACCTTGCGGGACGGCAAGGACATCACTGTGGTGGCCACCGGTCTGATGGTCCAGGAGGCCGTCAAGGCCGCGCAGGACCTGGAGGCCCAGGGCATTGATGTCAGAGTGATCGACATTCACACCATCAAACCCCTGGATGTGGACCTGCTGGTGAAGGCTGCCCGGGAGACGGGTCGCATTGTCACAGTGGAGGAACACAATGTGATCGGTGGTTTGGGTGAAGCTGTGGCTTCCTGCCTCAGCGAGATTTGCCCCACACCTGTGACAAAAATCGGGATTTACGACCAGTTCGGCCATTCCGGCCCTGCGGTGGACCTGCTCAAGGAGTTCGGCCTTTCCGCAGAGAACATTGCGGCGACCGTGAAAAAAGTTTTGTCGAAATAAAGAGGAAAAAGGCCTGGCAGCAGCCGGGCCTTTTTTGCAAGGAGGGAACGAATGTGGAACTGGTCATCCGGGATGCAGTTGTAGAGGATGCGCCTGCCATAGCGCAGCTCAATCGAGATGGGATGGGATACGACTATCCGGTGGAACGGACCCGAGAAAAGCTGCGGGCCTGTTTGGGAAACCCCTCTCACAAGATTCTGGTGGCAGAATCGGAAGGGGTCGTGGTGGGCTATGTGCACTTGGAGGACTACGACACTTTGTACGCCGATTCACTGAAAAACATCTTGGGCATTGCAGTGGCAGAGGCCTGCCGCCGCCAGGGAGTGGGGAAGGCCCTTCTCCAAGCCGGGGAGGAGTGGGCCGCCTCCACAGGGGCCGCAGGAGTGCGCCTGGTCTCCGGGGAAAGCCGCAAGGGCGCCCACGCCTTTTATCAAACCTTGGGCTATACAGGCAATAAGCTGCAGAGGAACTTTAAAAAACGGTTGCCATAACGGCAGAAAAGGAAGAGGGCTGCTCGCCGTCATGGGGGCAGCCCTCTTTTGGCATGGCTTTGGAAACCCAGGGAAATTTGTGAAGGAACTGTTAAAAATCAAAAATTTTCAAAAAGCTATTGACTTTTACTGACCATATGGCTACAATAGATTTAGCACTCGGGAATAAAGAGTGCTAAATTCCCGAGACGCAGAAAGGAAGCCTTTGGGAAACGGCCTTTCTGTTGTTACCGAGACCAAACTCTTTTTCGCGGTTCATCCCGCGGTTTTAGCATTCTCCCCCGCGGAGTGCGAAAACATACAGCTGGCGGGGAGAAAGGATCGGGCCCGCAATCTTTTTTAAATTCTGGGGCCCAGGTGTTTTGCTATGACCATTAGACCACTTCTTGACAGAGTTCTCATCAAAGCCGAAGAGGCAGAAGAAACCACAAAGAGCGGCATCGTTTTGGCCGCCAAGTCTCAGGAGAAACCGCAGATTGCCCGTGTTGTGGCTGTGGGCCCCGGCGGTGAAGTGGACGGCAAGGAAGTGAAGATGTACCTGAAGGAAGGCGACCGGGTGATCTCCGCCAAATACAGCGGCACCGAAGTGAAGCTGGACGGGGAAGAGTACACCATCGTGCGCCAGTCCGATATCCTGGCGGTTGTGGAAGAGTAAATCCCATTGCTTTTGTAAGCAAGTTTGACTATAGAGGAAAGGATTTGACAGAGTTATGGCTAAGAAAATCATTTATGGTGAGGACGCTCGCAAAGCTCTTCTGAGCGGCGTCAACCAGCTGGCGGATACTGTGAAAATCACCCTGGGCCCCAAGGGCCGCAACGTGGTGCTGGATAAGAAATTCGGCGCTCCCCTGATCACCAACGACGGCGTGACCATCGCCAAGGAAGTGGAGCTGGAGGATTCCTTTGAGAACATGGGCGCCCAGCTGGTCAAGGAAGTTGCCACCAAGACCAATGACATTGCCGGCGACGGCACCACCACTGCCACGCTGCTGGCACAGGCTCTGGTGCGCGAGGGCATGAAGAACGTGACCGCCGGCGCCAACCCCATGATGCTGCGGGGCGGCGTACAGAAGGCCACCCAGGTGGCTGTGGACGCCATTGAGAAGAACTCTCACAAAGTGGACGGCACCAAGGACATTGCCCGTGTGGCTGCTGTGTCCTCTGCCAGCGACGAGATTGGCCAGCTGATCGCCGATGCCATGGAGAAGGTCACTGCCGACGGCGTGATCACCGTGGAAGAGTCCAAGACCGCTGAGACCTACAGCGAAGTGGTGGAAGGCATGATGTTCGACCGTGGCTACATCACTCCTTATATGGCCACAGATACGGACAAAATGGTGGCAGAGCTGGACGATCCCTATATTCTGATCACCGATAAGAAGATTTCCAACATTCAGGAGATCCTGCCCTTGCTGGAGCAGATTGTTCAGTCCGGCAAGAAGCTGCTGATCATCGCTGAGGATGTGGAAGGCGAAGCCCTGACTACCCTGATCCTCAACCGTCTGCGCGGCACCTTCACCTGCGTGGCTGTCAAGGCCCCTGGCTTTGGCGACCGTCGCAAGGAGATGCTGGTGGATATCGCCACCCTGACCGGCGGCCAGGTGATCTCTGAGGAGCTGGGCCTGGAGCTGAAGGATACCCAGCTGAGCCAGCTGGGCCATGCCCGCCAGGTGAAGGTGGACAAAGAGAACACCATCATTGTGGATGGCGCTGGCAACAGCGAGGACATCAAGTCTCGCGTCAACCAGATTCGCAACCAGATCGAGACCACTTCCTCCGAGTTCGACAAGGAGAAGCTCCAGGAGCGTCTGGCAAAGTTGGCTGGCGGTGTGGCCGTCATCAAAGTGGGCGCTGCTACAGAGATCGAAATGAAGGAGAAGAAGCTGCGCATTGAAGATGCTCTGGCTGCCACCAAGGCTGCTGTGGAAGAGGGCATTGTGGCTGGCGGCGGCACCGCTCTCATCGATGCCATCCCCGCTGTGAAGGCCTATGTGGATTCCGTCGAGGGCGACGAGAAGACCGGCGCTTCCATCGTGCTGAAGGCTTTGGAGGAGCCCGTGCGTCAGATCGCTGCCAACGCTGGCATTGAGGGCTCCGTGATTGTGGAAGCCCTGAAGAAGGAGGGCAAGGTTGGCTACGGCTACAACGCTCTCACCGGCGAGTTCCAGGATATGATCGAGGCTGGTATTGTGGATCCCACCAAGGTGACCCGTTCCGCTCTGCAGAACGCCTCCTCTGTGGCTGCTACCATCCTGACCACCGAGTCTCTGGTGGCCGACATCAAAGAGCCCGCTCCTGCAGCTCCCGCTGCTGGCGGCGACATGGGCGGCGGCATGTATTAATTGCCTGTCCCATCCAGGAAATCAGAACGCAACCGATAGAAAAAGGGTTGCCGCGAAAGCGGCAGCCCTTTTTTGCGGTGAGCGGCAAATAGTCGTGCTGCGTGCAGAAGATACGGAAAAGCCCTGGTTTGAAAAGAGTAAAGGGTAAAAAAGTGCGGCAATCCCACAAGGGATGGCCGCACTTTGCTGGGGGATACCCCTGGTACGGGTAGTGGGGGTCGAACCCACACGGATCTCTCCACAGGAACCTAAATCCTGCGCGTCTGCCAATTCCGCCATACCCGCCTAAAAAGCGGTTCACATATCTGGCGCCTCCGGCTTGACCAGCGAAGGGCTTGCCCAGGGAAAATGAACATAACTATTATACGCCAGAACGAAAAAAATCGCAAGGAGAAATTACAGAACTTTTACTTGCTTTTTGCTCTAAAAGGGAGTATCCTATCTCATGCGGATTTGTTCCGCGGTCAGTCGCGACATCCTGACCTAAAAAAATACTAGGAGGAAACTTCATATGCGTACTTCCCGAAAAGTCCGCTTTCTGGCGCTGAGCGCTGTGATTGCGGCCCTTTATGCTGTCCTGACCTATGTGGCAGCGGCAGTGAACTTGGCCTATGGGGCAGTACAGTTCCGCTTTTCCGAGGCGCTGACTGTCCTGCCGGTGTTTACGCCGGCGGCCATTCCCGGTCTTACCTTAGGGTGCCTGCTGGCAAATTTGGGCAGCCCCCTGGGTGTGGTGGACTGGATCTTTGGTCCTTTGGCCACTTTGCTGGCGGCTTTGGCCACCTATTTGGTAAAGGACATCAAGGTAAAAGGCCTGCCTATTTTGGCGCCCCTGCCCCCGGTGATTACCAACGTGGTGTTGGTGGGTTATGAACTTGCCTGCCTGTCCCAGGCGGGAACCTTTGGGTTTGGCAATTTCACCTGGGCTGCCTTCGGAGCTTCTGCCCTCTCGGTGGGCATCGGAGAATTGGTGGTCTGTTATGTGCTGGGGCTGCCGTTGATTCTAGCTCTGCAGCGCACGAAGGCGATGGACCGTTTGGCCGCTTAACGAAAGGCAACTTGGAGAAAGATTTTTTGAGGAATAAGGATGATCTGCTATGCCAGACTTTTATGAGATTAAGGAAAAGTTTAGTGAAACCGTGAAGACCACTCCTCCAGTGCGGGTGATTGTGATCAGCTTTGTTTTGATTATTCTAGTGGGAACTGGTCTTTTGATGTTGCCCGTCTCGTCGAAGGTGGGAGGCGCCAGTTTTATTGACGCTCTCTTTACCATCACTTCAGCTACCTGTGTGACGGGTCTGGTGGTGGGCGATACTTTTACCCTGTGGACGCCTTTTGGGCAGGGAGTAATCTTGGCTTGCATCCAATTGGGCGGCCTGGGACTTTCCACGCTGACCATCGGCTTTTCCCTGCTGGTGCGCCGTAAATTGGGAATCCGCGAAATGAAGCTTGCCAGCGAAAGTTCTGGCGGCAGCGGGCTGGACATTGCAGGCTTGCTCAAACTGACCATTGGGTTCACCTTTGCCTGCGAGGCCATTGGCGCCTGCCTGCTGGCCCTTCGTTTTGTCCCTATGTTTGGCGTAAACGGAATATGGCCCTCCATTTTCTGTGCCATATCCGCCTACTGTAACGCTGGGTTTGATGTACTTGGCTTTTATCCCAGCCAGGGCAGTTTAACCGCTTTTGCAGGGGATCCGCTGGTTTCTCTGACCATTTCTTTTTTGATCATCATCGGCGGTCTGGGTTTCATTGTGGTGCAGGACATCTATCTGTGCAAAATCCAGCCCCGTTTTCACCATAAGGATACGCTGCGCTTAAATTTCCATTCGCAGATCTGTATTCGGGTGACCGTGGCGTTGCTATTGGTTGGCACGCTGGGCTTTTTCCTGTTTGAGTTTGACAACACCATGTCGCATTTAAATGTGTTGGAAAAACTCAACTGTGCCTTTTTCCAGTCTACCAACACTCGTACCGCCGGATTTGCCTCGGTGAATATCGGCGCCCAGTATGAGCTTACAAAAATTCTTTCCATTCTGCTGATGTTTATCGGCGCATGCCCCGGTTCTACAGGCGGCGGCATTAAGATCACCACCTTTATGGTGCTGGCTGTCACCGTTATGTGCACCATTCGCGGCAAAAACGAAGCGGTGGTTCTGCGGCACCGTTTCTCCACCCCCACGGTGTACAAGGCTTTCACAGTGGCTATTCTGGCGTTTCTGCTGGTCTTTGTGGACGCCGGCGTCATCAGCTCCCTGAATCCGGACATCGCCTATTTGGATTGCCTGTACGAGGCCACCTCTGCTTTTGGCACGGTGGGACTGTCGGCCAATGTAACGCCTCTGTTGGATCCTATTTCCAAGCTGATTTTGATCTTTACCATGTTCATCGGCCGTGTGGGGCCCCTGTCCTTTGGATTGTCCATTCTGATGCGCCATAAGTCCAAGGGCGACTCCATTTATCCCGAAGGCCGCATGCTGATCGGCTAAGAGAGCCGCGGCAAGGAACACGCTCGGAACCATAGGGGCTTGTATTGCCTAGGAAAAAAGGACCTGCTGTTTAGCAGGTCCTTTTTGCTTGCAGAATTTCTATGCAGAGAGCTGTTCCCGTGCGCCGCTTGTTTCAGCGTCTTAAGAAGTGTGTCCTGGATCCAGCAAGACTCCCTTATCGGGAAGGAGAGGACATCCCACTTTCCACATGGCGCTTGATGGCTTCAAAGGTCTCTTTGCTCAACACATGCTCAATGCGGCAGGCGTCTTGGGCGGCAATGGTTTGGTCCACGCCCAGGGAGACCAGCCATTGGGTGAACAACGTGTGGCGTTCGTATACACTTTCGGCAATGGATCTCCCCTTGTCCGTGAGGGAGATAAGCCCGTCATCGCCCATGGTGATGCACTCTTGTTCCCGCAGGTTCCGCATCGCTACACTGACACTGGGTTTGCTGAACCCCATCTCAGCCGCAATGTCCACAGAACGCACGGTGCCGTTGCGCTCCTTGAGCACCAGAATGGTTTCCAGGTAATTTTCAGCGGATTCCTGAATTTTAGGCAACTCCATCCCTCCTTTTGGGTCTATTATATCGGGTTTCATCCCAGAATGCAAGAGCCTCGCCCGGAGGAAGGATTGGCTCTTGCCAACCCCTGGGGGGACGTGGTAGTATGAGACAGAACAACGCGCCGAGAGCCTGGGGCACAAAAGGTGCCTGCAGATTTTTACCGGCGTTACTTTTGGAAAAGGAGGCCGTATGTGTGATCCCCACAGTCTTGCTGTACAATTTGGAAAACGACAAAGGCCGGCAGATCAAAAGCCTTTGCCTGCCCTTGAAAATTCGCGCCCGTTCCGTTTTGCCGGAGGACTTTTCCCAACCTCTGGAGGCGGTGCTGGGAGAGGCTGCCCGCCGGGAAACGGAGGCGCCTCAGCCCCCCTTTTCTCAGGAGATGGTGGTTATGGCCGGCCTCTCCTCCCAGCAGATGCACCAGTTTCTGCAGGGATTTCGGCGCAAAAAAATCCCCCCTGTGGCCCTGAAAGCAGTCCTCACTGCCACCAATCAAAAGTGGGACGCCTTCCAGCTCTGCCGGGAACTCTCCCTGGAGCGGGAGGCCATGGAGCGGGGCGAAAACCTGCACGAGGGAAAAGCCCTGTGAAGCTGCTGATTGCCCCGGCGAAGAAAATGCGCGTGGAGGAGGACTTTCTCCCTCCTAAAACCCAGCCTGCTCTGTGGGAGAGATCCGCCGAACTTCTCCAGGTGCTGCAGGAATTATCCTTGCCGGAGCTGCGCAAGGTGCTGGCCTGCAGCGACCGGCTAGCGCAAGAAGCTGCTGAGAATTTTCAGAGAATGGACTTGCTGCAGGGCAGCACGCCGGCGCTGTTGGCGTATGACGGCATCCAATACAAGTACATGGCTCCGGGGTTGTTCACCCAACCGCAGTGGGACTATGTGGAGGAACACCTGCGGATTCTCTCCGGGTTTTATGGGGTGCTGCGCCCCATGGATGGCGTGCGTCCCTATCGCCTGGAGATGCAGGCGCGCTTGCAGACCCCCTATGGCCGCACCCTCTATGAATTTTGGGGAGAGACTTTGGGAGACACACTCCTGCAGGAGGATCAGGTACTGGTCAACCTGGCCTCAGAGGAGTATGCGAAGGCAGTGCGGCCGGCGGTGCAGGGAAGGGCCCGCTTTGTCCGCTGCGTGTTCGCAGAGGAGGTGGCGCCTGGCACCTTGGTGGAAAAGGGCGTCTACGTGAAAATGGCCCGCGGGGAAATGGTCCGTTTCGCCGCGGAGAATGCCTTGCAGCGGCCGGAAGACCTCTGTCGGTTTGACCGGCTGGGCTATGTGTTCTCTCCGGAGCGCTCCCAGGGAGACGTTTACGTGTTTTGCCGCTCTCACCGACCAGGCTCCCGAAAACTGTAAGAACTTTTCAGTCACATTAAAGAGTATCGTCAGAAATTCGCAAGAATTGGCTGGTAAGATGTTCCCATGAAAAAGGAAAGCCGGAGGACGCCTCCGGTCTGGGGGAAGTCTTGGAAAGCTTCCGCCGGTTTTGCAACAGGGAGAGAATCTTCCGGGACATTGCGGTGTGCCGGAAGGCGTGTCTCCTGGGGAAAGGAAACGGTCATGAAAGTTTTGCGAATTGCTCGGAATCTGTTGTTGGGGGTACTGGCCCTGGTCCTGTGCGCCCTGGTGACCCTGGCCTTCTTAGGGTGGCAAATGTACACCCAGGCCTTGGAGACGATGCCTCTGGACCAAAAGGTGAAGCAAGTGCGGTCCCAGGAAGGGTATACCACTTTTCAGGAGCTGCCGGACACGTATGTGGAAGCGGTTCTTGCAGCAGAGGACCATCGGTTTTACCAGCACGGGGGCGTGGATGTGATCGCTCTGGGGCGTGCCTTGGTCAACGATTTAAAGGCCATGTCCTTTGTAGAGGGAGGCAGCACCATCACCCAGCAGCTGGCGAAAAACCTGTATTTCACCCAGGAAAAGGAATTGACCCGAAAGGTGGCGGAAGCCTTTATGGCGTTTCATCTGGAGGCCAATTACACCAAAGAGGAGATTTTTGAGCTTTACGTGAACAGCATCTACTTTGGCAGCGGCTGCTACAACGTGGCCACCGCCTCCCAGACTTATTTCGGGGTGGAGCCGGAGCAGATGACGGCGGAGCAAGCCACTCTGCTGGCGGGGATTCCCAACGCTCCCTCGATGTACGATTTGACGGTCAACCCGGATTTGGCCGGACAACGGCAGCGCCAAGTGGTGCAGTTAATGGTGAAGTATGAATATCTGACGGAAGAGGAAGCGTCGGCCATTTTGGCGGCCTGAAAAGCAGGCCGGGAAGAGGGGGAATTTTCGTGCAGGAAGAGTTGATGCGCCGGCTGCGGCAGGTGACAGAAGAGGAGGAACGGCTTTTGGCAGGGGGCCAGGTGGACAAGAGCCTGTACAGTTCCGGCGCCGGTTTTTTGATCGACAGCGAAAAACTGCTGGCCAAGGGCAAGCTGATCACAGTGCGGCCCCACACCCGCTTTGCCAGCTTTCCCATGCACCGGCACAACTACGTAGAGATCATGTATATGTGCAGCGGGAAAACGGTCCACCGTATGGAAGGGCGCCCGCCTTTGACGCTGCAGGCGGGGGAGCTGCTCTTTTTAAACCAGAACGCGGCCCACGGGGTGGATCGAGCCGGCGAGGAGGATGTGGGGGTTAATTTTATTGTGCTTCCCCAGTTTTTCGACTACGCCTTGGCGCTGATCGGGATGGACAATGTGCTGGGAAAATTTCTCCTCAGCGGCTTGCGACAAAGCGGGGGAGAGCTGAGCTGCCTGCACTTTCGGGTGTCCCATGTGCCCACCGTGCAAAATCTGGTGGAGAACTTGGTGTGGAGTCTGGTTCATCCCCAGCCCAATGCCCGCAGGATTAACCAGGCCACCATGGGGGTCCTCTTGCTGCAGCTTTTAAACTACACGGAGGACTTGGAAGAGGCGTCGGGCAACGGAGCAGTTTTGTCCGCCCTGCGGGAGATTGAGGAAAATTACCGCACGGCAGATTTAACCCGCTTGGCCGGGGAGCTCCACGTGTCCCTGCCCTATCTCAGCGCTGCAGTGCACCGGGCCACAGGCCGGACTTTTAAGGAACTGCTGCTGGAAAAGCGCCTGTCCAAAGCTGCCCAGCTTCTGCGGGAGACCCGGCTTACCACCCAGGACATTATTTTGGCCGTGGGGTATGAAAACACCAGCTACTTCTATCGGGTGTTTCGGGCTCGGTTTGGCATCACGCCTAAGGAATACCGCAGACAGCAGGGAGGAAATTTTCTGCCCCAGGCCCAGTAATCATAAAGTGAGGACGTATTTTTTCAAAAGTACGTCCTTCTTTTTTTGCCTATTTCGCGGTATGCTGAAGAAAACAAGAGAGGGGGAAAACCCATGAAAGCCTATTTGGCGGTGGATATCGGTGCTTCCTCCGGCCGGCATATTCTGGGATGGGTCGCAGAAGGAACCCTGGTTTTACGGGAAGTGCACCGGTTTTCCAACCGGCTACACAGCCGGGAGGGACACCTTTGCTGGGACATGGAGCAACTCTTTGCCGAGATTGTCCAGGGGTTGGCCCAGTGTAAAGAAGAGGGGATAATTCCGGTCAGTATGGGCATAGATACCTGGGCCGTGGATTTCCTGCTGTTGGACAGGCAGGGAAAGCCTTTGGGGAATGCCGTGTCCTACCGGGACAGCCGCACCCAGGGCATGGACCGGCTGGTGGAGGCGCGCATCTCCCCGGAAGAGCTGTACGCCCGCACGGGGATCCAGAAACAGGCGTTTAACACCATCTACCAGCTCATGGCCGTAAAACAACAGGAGCCGGCCCTATTGGAGCAAGCCCAGCGGCTGTTGCTGGTGCCGGAGTATCTGACATACCGGCTCACCGGGCGCAGGGAGAGCGAATATACCAACGCCACCACCACCGGCCTGGTGAACGCCCAGACAAAGACCTGGGACGAGGAGATTTTGGACCGGCTGGGCTATCCCCGCCGGCTGTTTGGAGAGCTGCGCCAGCCCGGCTTTTCTGTGGGGGGGCTATCCCCTCAGGTGCAGGAGCGCGTGGGCTTTGACTGCCAGGTACTGCTGCCGGCCACCCACGACACCGCCTCGGCCTTTTTGGCGGTGCCCGCCAAGGAGAACGGCGTCTACCTGTCCAGCGGCACCTGGAGCTTGCTGGGCACGGAACTGCCCGCTCCGGTTTTGACAGAGGAGAGCCGCCGCTGCAATTTCACCAACGAAGGGGGCTACCAGTACCGGTTCCGGTATTTGAAAAATATTATGGGGCTGTGGATGCTCCAATCCACTCGCCGGGAGGCGGGGGAGGGGACTTCCTTTGCCGCCTTGGAACAGGCCGCTCGCGACGCGGGGGAGTTTCCCTCTCGGATCGATGTGAACCATCCCAGCTTTCTGGCTCCGGAAAGCATGGGGGAGGCGGTGCGTTCCCTGTGCCGGGAGACAGGGCAGCCTGTGCCCGCCACTTTGGGGGAACTTGCGGCCTGTGTATACCACAGTTTGGCCCAAAGTTACGCCCGCAGTATCCAGGAGCTCTCCGCACTTACAGGCAAATCCTACACCGCCGTCAATGTAGTGGGCGGAGGCAGCCGGGATTCTTACTTGAACCAGCTCACCGCCCAGGCTACAGGCCTGCCTGTGTACGCCGGTCCCACAGAGGGCACGGCGCTGGGGAATCTGCTCGTTCAGATGCTGGCCCAGGGGGAATTCCCCGATCTGGCTGCAGCCCGCAGAGCCATCCGCCACAGTTTTCCCATGAAGGAGGTATTTCCATGTTAGTTGAGACCAAAGCCCGGGTAGGGGTGTTCGCCATTGCCCTGGGCGCGTATTTGCCCCAATTTCCGTCCCTGGTGCCGGAGTTTGAGGCCCAATACGCCCACTTTAAAACCATGCTCCCCGATTCTGTGGAGCTGATCGATGGCGGCATTGTCACCACCAAGGAGCTGGCCCAGGAGGCAGGGGACAAGTTCCGGGCTGCCGATGTAGATCTGGTTATGGTGCAGCTGTTGACCTATGCCACTTCCTACAACCTGCTGCCCGCCGTCCGCGACCTGGATGTGCCCGTGGTGCTGGTGAATGTGCAAAAGCTCCGGGCCCCCGATTATGCACACACGGACACGGCCACCTGGCTGGGAGAGCTGTACGCCTGCGGCGCCGTGGGGGAGATGGTGGCCGATCTGGAGCGGGCCGGCAAGCGGCACGCGGTGATCACCGGCGTGGTGGAAGGGGGCGACCCTGTGGTGCAAGAAGAAATAGAAGATTGGTGCCGGGCCGCCCAGGTGCGCCGCCGCTTCCGGGATTTGAACCTGGCCCAGATCGGCCGGCCCTATCCCGGCATGATGGATCTGTACATCGACGAGACCAATCTCTACCACCGCATGTGGCTGTACACCAAACAGTTTGATTGGGAGAAAATGTGGGCTATTGCCGATGCAGTCACCGACGAAACCGCCATCCGCCAAAAAGCCCAGGAGATTCTGGACACTTTCGAAATCGAGGGCGGCGGCACCGTGGAAAAGGTCTGGGATATGGCTCGCTATGTGGTGGCCTTTGAACAGTGGGTCAAGGAGGAGAAGCTGGGCTTCATCGCCTCCCACTACGACGGCTTTGCCCAGGGAAAGGCAGGTGTGCTGGACTCCATGCTCATTCCCGCCTTTTCCATGCTTATCAAGGAGGGGGTTGCCTGCGCCGTGGAGGGGGACATCAAGGTGGCCATGGCCATGTCCATTTTAAAGACCATCTCCGGCACCGGCCAGCTCTCCGAAATGTACTCCATTGACTTCAACGAGGACATCTGCATCATCGGCCACTCCGGCTCGGGAGATGCGGCCATCTCCGCCCAAAAGCCCACCATGAAGATTGTGCCCGTGTTCCACGGCAAGACCGGGGGCGGTTATTTGACCCAGTTCTACCCCCATCTGGGGCCGGTCACCTACCTGGGCATCACCCAGGACAAAGACGGCCATTTCAAATTTGTGGTGGCAGAGGGCGTCAACGAGGCAGGCCCCATTTTCACCTTTGGGGACACCAACATGCGCACCCGGTTTGCCTGCGGCGCCCGGGAGTTTGTCAACCGCTGGAGTGAGGCGGGCCCTACCCACCACATGGCCGCCGCCACAGGGTGCCACATTGACACCCTCCTAAAGGTGGCCAAGATTTTCAACGTACCGGTGGACGTTATCACCCGGTGCGACGGTTTTGCAAGATAGCTGGGAAAGGAAGCGTACACCATGGCAATTACTGATTGTGAAGTCCTGCAAAATTACATCCGCCTGTGCAGCGACGGCTGGGACCAAGGCTGGCACGAGCGCAACGGCGGCAATTTGACCTATCGCATGCGCCCGGAAGAGGTGGAGCAGTGCCGCCCCTATTTTAAAGAAACCCCCGGCGAGTGGGTAAACATGGGCGTCCAGGCAGACAATTTGAAAGGGGAGTATTTTATCTCCACCGGCAGCGGCAAGTATTTCCGCAATGTTTCCTTGGCACCCCAGGACAACCTGTGCATTGTGGAGATCAACGAGGCCGGAGATTCCTGGCGCATTGTCTGGGGTTTGGAGAAGGGGGGGCGTCCCACCAGCGAGTTTCCCAGCCATTTTCTCAACCACAGTGTCCGGAAAGAGGCAACCAACGGGGAAAACCGGGTGATCTACCATGCCCATCCGGCAAATCTAATCGCCATGACCTATATTCTGCCCCTCACCGCCCGGGACTTTACCCGGGCCCTGTGGCAGAGCGCTACGGAGTGTCCCGTGGTGTTCCCCGGGGGTGTGGGCGTGGTGCCCTGGATGGTTCCCGGCGGCAGCGACATCGCCTGGGCCACCAGCAAACTGATGCGGGAGTATGACGCGGCGGTGTGGGCCCACCATGGGTTGTTTGCCTCCGGTCCGGATTTCGACACCACCTTCGGCCTGATGCACACCATTGAAAAGGCCGCCCAGATTTACCTTCTCGCCCTGTCCGCCGGTCAGGGGAAGATCCGCCAGACCATCCAGGATGACGATCTGCGGGCCATCGCCAAGGAGTTTGGCGTCACCCTGCGGGAGGAGTTTCTGGAGTAACCGCTTTCCTGAAAACAGAGAGGAGCCGCTGCGCACAGCACAGCGGCTCCTTCCGTTTATTCTATTGCGCGGATTACCAAAGGCTGCGGCCGATGGCTTCTGCGTTGGCGAAGGGCCCCGGAAGAAGTTCCGTACCCCGGTGGTTTCCAAAATAATCCCGGTCGAAGGTGATGGGCGTGCCGTCCGGATTTTCAAAATACTCCTCCGGCTGGAAGGCTTTGCCCAGCACCTGGGTGTCCACCATGGCGCACCGGAAATCCCCCAGCAGGTCATACAGGTTGGTGGAGAGCACAGGCTTACCCTCTTGCTCGGTCAGCTCCACCGTGACGGGATGTTCCTGATCCAGAAGAAAGTCGGTCTCGTGTTCCCAGGCTTTCGCGCCGTTTATGTACACGTTCCCCTTGCACCACACCGGCAGATGGGATTCCTGCGCGGGAGCCAGCTTGGACATGTCGGGGGTGTCCGTATCCATGTCGAACTGGGCGATCCACTCTTCGTAGGTGGGATAGCCGTTCCACACGTGGGTGCCCACCTCCCGGTTTTCCATATCCACTCCATCGGTGCTGTCATGGAGCACGGTAAAGGGGTCGGAGGGCCATTTCTGCACAAAGATATTGTTGTAGAAGCGGTCGTCTCCGTGGAGGATGGTCATAAAGCCCATCACCTCGGTGCGATGGGGGATGTGGTAGGGAGTGTACCGGGGACCGGTGCCGCCGCCCACACAGGTTAGGGCGCCGCAAATCAGGTTGTGCACCATGGCTACACCCTGGGTGGCAAACCGCAGGGAAGCGTCGGAAAGCAGGATGTTGTTGTCAATGAGAGTGGGGCCGTGGCCCACCTCCACGAAAATATCCTGGCTCATCATGCCGCCCTTGAGCTGCTTGGTGAAGGAAGGCCGCTGGTTGTCGTGGAACAGGTTCTGGGTGATGCGGGTGCCTTGGGCTTCCCAATCGCACCAAATGCCCATGGTGCAGTGGTGGATGTGGTTGCGGCGGTACACCACATCAATGGCTGCGTGCATTTTGATGCCGGCGATCTCCGCGCCGCCCAGCTCCATCATATTGTTGATATGGTGGATGTGGTTGTCCTCAATCAGGGAGAACACGCCACCCATCCGGCCAATGATGCCGCCCTGCTCGCAGTGGTGGATGTTGCACCGGCGCACAATGTGGCTGCCCACCTTCTCCTTCAGCCAGCCGTGATACTGTCCCCGGCAGACGGCGTCCCGTTCCATCTGGGTGGGGCTTTTCACGTGCTTGTTGGTGAAGTAGTGGTCGTTTTCTGGGTCGTAATATTTGCCCAGGGAAATGCCTGCGCACTTGGAGTTGGAGATGTCGCAGTCCTCAATGATCCAGCCCTTGGACCAGTGGGGACCGATCATCCCATCTTGGTAGGCAGCGGGAGGGGCCCAGGTAGTGGCCGCCTTGGTGATGGTAAACCCGCTGACAGTGATGTAGCCAACGCCGGTTTTGGAGGGCATAAAGCACTCTCGCCGCACGTTGATTTCCACCTGTTCCTGGTTGGGGTTCTTGCCCTGGAAGTTGCCGTACAGGACCGTTTTGCCGTCCTCCTGCTGGGTGTACCACTTGTAGACAGAGGCCTCCGGCTCCCAGGAACAGGGGTATACCTGGCCCTGCAGGCACTCCTCCAGCGAGCTGGCCTCGTACATGGCCTTGTCGTTGAGATACACGCAGCCTGTGTGTTTGGACCGGCCGGCGAAGTACCAGTCCCCATACACATAGGTGGTGTAGGGATTGTAGCTTCCAAACAGTGTGTTGTCCACCTGGCACACCCACACGTTGCCCTCATACGGCTGCCAGGACTTGATCTCCTCCGCACCGGTGATCACAGCTCCCAAAGGCTCCGTGCTCCGGTAGGTGATGCGCTGGTCTTCCGTCCCAGCGTTTGCCGGATCCACATACTCCCGGTAGATGCCGGGGGCCACCAGGACCTCATCTCCCGGCCTTGCAATTTTGGCTGCATCGCCGATGCGCTTAAAGGGGCGATCCGCCGTGCCGTTGCCGTCTCGAAAGGCAGCGGCAGAAACATAAATCTTCATGAAAAAACTCCTCCTGCCTAAACAGTTTGCCCACAACATGGGATGGTTTTATGGTAGTGCATTCTGGGCTGGTTGTCAAGCAGGACTTCAGAAAATGCGACCCTGTGAGAGGCAGGAAAAAAGCGCGCCCATTCTGAGCGCGCATGGAAAAAACGATTTACGATCGCAGTTCAAAGCCCTGCTGCAGTAAAACTGCAGCGCCTTCCTTTTCCACATCCCCTTCCACTTCTTTGCCGTTTTGGTAGAGGGAATAGGTCCCATCTTTATTGTCCCGCAGATAGGTGTTAGAGGGATCAATCACCGTGGCCTGTCCGCCCATGGACATTTCCGAGGAGGGAGGGTCGTAGGCTGGTTGAACCAAAAAGGAGTAGGACACAAGCAAGAGAAGGGAGAACTCAAGGCCCAGTGCGGCCAAGGCCAGTTTGTTTTGACAACGGGGCTTGCGTTTCATAATCAGCTGTATCCTTTGCAGGACGGCTTTGCTGTCGGAAGAGGCGAGCTCCAGCACAGTGAAGGGCACGAAATTTTCCTTCTGGCTGTTTTGGGTGAACACCAAGGTCTTGAGCAGAACCTCTTCGTACACGCTGGCCTCTTCCTGACTTTTCCCTTGGAGAATAGCTGCGTCGCATTTCATCTCCAACACACGGGAAAGGTCTTTTTTCAGCAGGTAAACAAGGGGGTTCCACCAAAAGCAGTCGCACAGCAGCTCCACGCACAGCTTGACCCAGAGATCGTGATTTTTCCAATGGGTCAGCTCGTGAAGGAGCACATAGTCCTGTTCTTCCTCTGTGTAGGGAAAAACCGGCAGGAGCACCACAGGCTTGAAAAAGCCGGTGACCTGGGGCGTGTCTATGCTGGAAGTTTGGATGAGCTTGGGAGACGGCACCCCTAACCGACGGGCAGTTTTGCTGGCGGCCTCCCAGATTTCTCCCTCTTCCAAAGGCTCATAGGCGCGCAGCCTTCGAGAAAAGCGCCAGTATCTCCACGTAAACCGCCCCAACAGAAGCAGGGTTCCCACAATCCAGAGCAGCCAGATCACGTCCAGCACCAGGAAGGAACCAATGCCCAGGGGCGCTTTCAGCACGCGAAACACGGAGGCCACTACGCCTCGAAGCCCGATCACCTGGGTGAAGTAGGGAATCTCCACCGGAAAGAAACACCGCAGGACAATGCCCCCCGCCAGAAACAGCAGAGGGCCCACACCGGTAATGCTAAGGAAGCGCGTGCTCTTCCGCAGACAGAAGAGAAGCAGTATAAAAACGCTGCTCCATAGCACTGCCATCAAAAGGGAAAAAGGGGAAACAGCCATACTTTACTTTCCCCCTTCCCCCTTTTTCTTTCGGATTGTCTTCTCGATTTCCTGCAGCAGCCCATCCAAATCGGAAATGCCGGAATACTTGGCCAGAGAGCAGACAATCGAAGGAATGTCCTCCGGGGTGTACTGCTCGGTGGAGGTGATCTGAATGGCGAAGTGCTCGTTTCGAGTGACCAGGGGAGCAAAGCGCCGGCCGTAATTGGTGTCCTTGCCCGCGCCTCCCATGGGGGCGATGTAGTTTTTATCCATCAAATCGTTGATCAGCAAGTGCAGGGAACTGACGGCAAAAAGCAACTGCCCGTCCTCTGTGGTGGCAGCTTCCAAAATCTCCTGGCGATTCAAAGGCCGGTCTGCCTGCCAAAGAATTTCCATGAGAGTCAGCTCCGAGTTGGTCAGCTGATACTTCTTTTTTCTCTTCATAACAACACCTCAGAAGCACAAATTTTATAGGATCCATACAGTGGCAATATTTCCTGAATTTATTCTACTAGATGCCCGAGAAATTGTCAATCAAAAATACGACGTGTGTAATGAAAAAATAGTAGCAGAAAAGTTGTATAGTACGCTTATGGCTAACAAAAAATTTAAGAAATACTTGGCATTACCTATGTGCACTTTGAGAAATCCGTCACGGTATCTATGGGGATCTGTCAAGTTCCTAGAGAGTGAGTGACCCTTTTTTGTTGATGAGATTTCTATTTTTTTCATAGACTAAAATGGGGAAGGGTTCGGAAAAAACCGACGAGCAAAAGGACACATTTATTTTTTCAAACCGGAAAAATAAAGGCGCTTAGGGAGAAAGGTTGCAGCGCCCTGCGTTGTAAGAAAAGGAACTGCTGGAGCCTCTCTCCTCTGACACCAAACTTAGCGGTTGTGGGCTATAAGACAAAAATTCACAAATAATCCAAGTTTTGCCCTGCCTTTTATGCTATACTATACCTATGCTTTCCCATGGGCCGATTCCACGTGTAGGAAAGGGGCGCCGGGAGGAGAGGCGTTGCCTGCAGCAGTTAGGCAAAACACACTTGGAAGGAAGGTAAAGTATGTTGTATCCGATTTTGACACCCTCCCGCCTTCTCTGTGATTTGAGCGGCGTGTGGGACTTTAAACTGGACCAGGGAACCGGCTTTGAGGAAGAGTGGTACCGGGCGCCCTTGCAGGACCCTATGACCATGCCCGTCCCAGCCTCCTATAACGATTTGAAGGAAGGCGTATCCTTCCGGGACCATGTAGGGTGGGTTTTCTATCAGCGGAAAGTTTCCCTGCCAGCCTATGTCAAAACCCAGCGGGTCCTTTTGCGCTGCGAGGCTGTGACACACTTTGCCAAGGTCTATCTCAACGGGGAGCTTCTTTGTGAGCACAAGGGGGGCTTTTTGCCCTTTGAGGTGGAAATAGGCCATGCTCTGCGGGAGGGTGAGGAAAATCTGTTGACCATCGCTGTCAACAACGAAATCAACTATTCCACTCTGCCGGTGGGCACCTCTGGCGGTATTTTTGGAGACGCTGTACCCCAGGAGGAGGGCAAGCCCCCTCGCAACAACCCGAACTTTGACTTTTTTAACTACGCCGGCATCACCCGGCCAGTGAAGATTTATACCACCCCGCGGGACTATATTGCCGACATTTCTGTTGTGGCGCAAGTGGAGGGAGAGAAAGCCCGCTTGACCTATACCGTGGACACCGTGGGAGAAGGCGCATGCCGTGTGGAAGTGCTGGACCAGGAGGGACAGCTGGTCGCCCAGGGAGAAGGAACCTCCGGCACCCTAGACATTCCCCAGGTGCATCTCTGGCAGCCTTTGCACGCCTACCTGTACGAGATCCGTGTTACCTACGGCGAAGATGTGTACACCCTGCCCTACGGTGTGCGTACTGTGGAGGTAAAGGGCACCCAGTTCCTCATCAACGGGAAGCCCTTCTACTTTAAGGGGTACGGCCGTCACGAGGATACCTTCCCCCAGGGGAGAGGAGTAAACCTGCCCATGAATGTGAAAGATATCTCCCTGATGAAATGGCAGAGGGCCAACAGCTTCCGCACCAGCCATTATCCCTACAGCGAAGAGATGATGCGGCTGTGTGACCGAGAGGGCTTTGTGGTGATCGATGAGACCACCGCCGTGGGGGTCAACTTAAAATTTGGGGGCGGCGCCAACTTCCAGGGACAGGCTGTGGCCACCTTCGATAAAGAGCACGGATTGAAGACCCAAGAACACCACAAGGAAGTGATTCGGGACTTGATCGCCCGGGATAAAAACCACGCCTGTGTGGTGATGTGGAGCATTGCCAACGAGCCGGATTCCACCTCGGAGGGTTCTTACGAGTACTTTGCCCCCTTGTACGCCTTGGCCCGGGAATTGGATCCGCAAAAACGCCCGTGCACTTTGGTCAGTGTTCAGGTAGGGAAGACGCCGGAGGAGGATTGCTCCAGCCAGCTCAGCGATGTGATCTGCCTCAACCGGTACTACGGATGGTACTTCGGGGGCCCGGATTTGGCCTACTCCCAGCGGAAGCTGAAGGAGGAGCTGGATGCTTGGCGCGCCATTGGCAAGCCGGTGATCTTCACGGAATTTGGGGCCGACACGGTCATGGGACTCCATGATACCACCCCGGTGTTGTATACAGAGGAATACCAGGTGGAGTACTACAAGATGAACACGCAAGTGTTCGACGAGTACGAGTTTGTGGTGGGCGAACAGGCCTGGAACTTTGCCGATTTTGCCACCAGCCAGGGCCTCTTGCGGGTTCAGGGCAACAAGAAGGGCTTGTTTACCCGGGATAGAAAGCCCAAGCTGGCCGCCCACTTCTTCCGGGACCGCTGGCAGAAAATTCCCGATTTCGATTATAAGAAGTAATCCTGGTACCCAGGCTTTTTGTGCGCGATTGGAATGTGCATAAAACGAGCGCCTTTCCCTTTGGGGGAGAAGGCGCTCGTTGTTGTTCCTGAGAACAGAATCGGTTTAGCCGTCGACCAGCTCCAGGTTGTACAGGGCCGCGATTCCGTACCCGCCGCTGCACATGAGGGGCGGAACCTTCGGATCCGTTCCGTCATGCTCGTTGGGGAAATTGGTCCAAGTTTCCTCAAAATAGCTCATGAACATGGTGGGCCGGTACATGGCTCCAAAACTGGGAACGTCGGTCAGATAGATCTCGTTGAGCCGCTGGTAGATTTCCAGCTGCCGGTCTTCCTCCGTGGTGTTGGACAGTTCATCCAGCAGTTCGTCCGCTTCCGGATTGTAGTAGCGTCCGTAGTTGGTGGTCATAGCCTCTGGGAATTCGCCGCCGAAACCGTACATGAAGAAGTAGAACACCGTCCAGGGAGCGGAGATGCCGCCTGCGGTAGAGGACATGGTAATGTCAAAATTCCCCGCCTGAATATCGTCGGTGTACTGAGCGGTCTCCGGGAAATAGGTTTCGATTTGGATGCCGATGGCTTTGCCTGCCTCCTGCACGATCTGCAAAGTGGCCTCCCAATCGGAGAAGCCGGTGGGGCATTCCACCTGATAGGAGAGTTCCTGGCCGTTGTACTCACGGTTTCCGTCCCCGTTGGTGTCCACAATTCCTGCCTCGTCCAGCAGAGCGTTGGCCCCTTCGATGTCATTGCCCTCCCACTGGAGAGGAGCCAGTGCCTCAGGATCCAGAATCAAGCTTTGCTGGGCTTCCGACCAGTTGAAAATGGTCCGGGGATATTCGGAGAAGCTGGGAGCCTGGCCGGTCATGGCGGAGTTGACAATCTGGTCATAGTCGGTGGCCATGGCGATTGCCTTGCGGACGGCCACTTGGTCCAAACCGTTGCGCTGGGTGTTGAAAATGACAGAGGGAATTTGTCCCGGCGCGTTGTAGGGCGGTTCGGAAATGTAGGTGGAAACAGGCAGCCCTTGATCCTCCCACATCTTTTCAATATTGGCTACGTAGCTTTGGTTCACATCGATTTCTCCGTTGGCGAAGGCCTGAGCAGAGACGTCGTTGGAGGAATAGATGTTGTGGATCACATACTTGGGCACAGGCAGCTTGCCCCACATGGATTCGTCTTGTCCCCAGTAGTTGTCGTCTCGTTCGATCACCCATTTCTGGTCGTTCTGCTCCCGGGTGGAGTAGGGACCGGTGTGGGGAGCGTCCCACATGGGTTCGTTCTTCATGGCGGTGGCATCTCCGCCGTTTGCCTCTGCCAGGCTATCCAAATAGGCTTTTTGCATGACGAATACGCGAGGCAGATATTCCAAAACCTTCATCCGGTTTAAATTGTCGGTGTTTGCCTGGATTTCCACCGTGTAATCGTCCACAGCCACAATGTCTGCAATGTACGGGCTGTAAGCCACGCCCTGGTTGCTCTGATAGTTCACATGGGCGTCCCAGGTGGTTTCTACGTCCGCCGCTGTCACGGGGGTGCCGTCGCTCCAATGGGCAGCCTCCTTCAGCTTGACGGTAATGGCGGTTTCCTCTTCATTCCACTGGTAGTCCCCATCTGCCAAAAGCGGATAGGCAGTTTCATCCGAGGGGTTCCACATGTAAAGCGTCTCCCACACGTACAAGGTGGAATTGTCGTTTTGGGTGACGCAGGTGTAGTTGGGGTTGGCAGCCAAGGGGTTGTTGGAAACCGGCGTGCCCCATTGTTGTCCACCCAAGTAGAGGGTCTCCTCCCGCGGGTAGGACGTGAGATCGGCGCCGGTGCCTGTTGTGTCAGTCTCCGAGGAGACTTCCGTACCGCTGTCTGCCGAGGAACTGGGTTCCGTGGTGCTGGTGGGGGCTTGGCTGCTGGAGGATTCCCCGCCGCCTGTACTGCAGGCTGTCAGGGAGAGCACCAGAGCCAAAACGAGCGTCAGAGCAACCCATCTTCGCGTTTTTTTCATGACAACATCCTCCTTATAAAGTGGATATGTAGGGAAAATAGGAGTTAAAATATACAATTTTTTTCAACCATTCCCCTTTCTCGCTATATGTGTACCACAAACGAAAAGCTTTTGTATAGCACAATATCGTAAAAAATAGTCGAATTAATAAAAGAAAATCGTATAATTTGAAATGTTAAAAAATTAACCAAAGTTTTTGTGGAATACCCCTCGCAAAAATGGAAAGCCTCTGGGGTTGCTTGTCAAACAGGCTTTCGTGTGCTACTATATTTTTATAGACTTGTGCTGTTTTGCGGGGAGAACCATAAACCGCCACGCAGTGCAGAGTGTTTGGAGAAGGAGCGGTGACCCATGCGTAGAGAGATGGAAAGGCTTTATCAAAGCCCGTTGTTTCAACGGGCGGCTTCCTACATAGAACAGGATGCTGCCCATACGGTAGAACAGCAAGTGGAGCTGACCCAGATCCCAGCGTTCAGCAATCAGGAGCGCCAAAAGGCCCTTCGCTTTCGGGAACTGATGGAGGCGGAGGGATACTCGGCGGAGATGGACGAGGTGTGCAATGTGTTCACGCGGATCCCTGGCACAGGAGAGGGGCCCACTCTCTATGTGACCGCCCATCTGGATACGGTGTTTCCCATGGACACAGACCTGCAGGTCCGGCGGGAGGGAAGTGAGATTTTCTGTCCCGGCATTGCGGACGACACCCGCGGGTGTGCGGAGATTTTGGCTCTGCTGCGGGCCCTGCGGGAATCGGGTATTCGTCCGGTGGGCGATTTGCTGATCGGGGCCAATGTGGGGGAAGAGGGCCTGGGAAATCTTCGGGGCATGCGCCAGTTCTTTCAAAGTAGGGCCCAGGAGGTGGACGGCTTTTTCTCCATTGACGGGGCAGGGGAGGACATCACCTATGGAGGTACGGGCAGCTTGCGTTACAAAGTGACGTTCCGCGGTCCCGGCGGCCACTCTTACGGGGATTTTGGCTGCGTCAACCCCATTCACGCCATGGGTCGGGCGATCGCCAAGATTGGGGAGCTGCGCACCCCGCGCACGCCCAAAACCACCTTCAATGTGGGTGTGGTGGAGGGCGGCACTTCCGTAAACGCCATCGCCTACGAATGCAGCATGTTGGTGGATATGCGCTCCGAAGAGGCAGATGCCCTGGAAAAGCTCCACCAAGAGGTGGTCCGGTGTGTGGAACAGGCTGCAGAGGAGGAAAACCGGCGCTGGGTGCAGGAGCGGGATTGGCTGGAGGACAACCCTGGCAGGACCTACGATCCGGACGCTCGCATCCAAATGGAATGGGAGCAGGTGGGAAACCGGCCCTGCGGCAGCCAGCCTTTGGAGAGCCCGCTGGTGCAAACCGTGCTGGAGGCCTACCGGGCTTTGGGCACGGAGCCCGGCCTCACAGCGCACAGCAGTACAGACGCCAACCTTCCCTTAAGCCTGGGAATTCCCGCCTGCACGTTAGGCGGCGGGGGCACTTGCGGCGGGTGCCACAGCCTGGAGGAGTGGTACGATGCCGCCGGTGCTCCCCTGGGAACCCAGCGCCTGCTGCTGGCCATCCTCGCCTGCGTGGGGGTGACGGGAGTAAGCCAACCGTTGCTGCCCAAGCGGGAAAGGCCGTAAAGGGAGATTGTTTTGCGCATTGTCCCATCCTGTGGTATGATAGAGTTGTTTTCCCCGGGACCGCCTTGCCCCGGCCAGGCGGCCTTACAATGATGAGAAAGAAGGAATGTGTATGATGAAGCTCCACGACGGAGGCGTTTACCTGGTGGAGGGGACCTGGCTGGTTCCAGCCGCCCAAGCCCAAAGCGATCCCCGCCTGAAGGAGGCAACCCCTCAAAAGGCACGGCAGTCCACGATTGCCTACGGCATTCTTCAGGCACACAACCAGAGCGGCAATCCGGACGATCTGCAGATCCGTTTTGACGCCCTGGCCTCTCACGATATTACCTATGTGGGCATTATCCAAACTGCCCGCGCTTCTGGCATGGAAAAATTCCCCATGCCCTATGTGCTCACCTGCTGCCACAACTCCCTGTGCGCCGTGGGGGGCACCATCAATGAAGACGACCACATGTTTGGCCTGACGGCCGCCCAGAAATACGGCGGGATCTACGTGCCCCCTCATGTGGCGGTCATTCATCAGTACATGCGGGAGATGCACGCCGGCTGCGGCAAGATGATTCTGGGCAGCGACAGCCACACGCGCTACGGCGCCTTGGGCACCATGGCCGTGGGCGAGGGCGGCGGTGAGCTGGACAAGCAGATCCTGGGGGACACCTGGGACAGCCCCTATCCGGAAGTGGTGGCTATTTACCTGACAGGCAAGCCCCAACCCTGGGTGGGTCCTCACGACATTGCCCTGGCCATCTGCAAAGCGGTGTACCAGAACGGCTACGTAAAGAACAAGGTCATGGAGTTTGTGGGCCCTGGCGTTGCCTCTATGGACACGGACTACCGCAATGGCGTAGATGTGATGACCACCGAGACCACCTGCCTTTCCTCCATTTGGCAGACGGACGAAGACACCAAAGCCTGGCTCACAGAGCACGGCCGGGGCGGCGACTACCGGGAGCTGAAGCCGGGCGACGTGGCGTACTACGACGGCTGTGTGGAGATCGACCTCTCCCAGATCAAGCCCATGATCGCCCTGCCCTTCCATCCCTCCAATGCCTATACCATCGACGAGCTGAAGGAAAACCTGACCGATATCCTGCGGGAGACGGAGAAGGCCGCGGAGAAAGTCAGCCAGGGGCGGGCTCCTTACACCTTGCTGGATAAGGTGAAGGACGGCCAGCTGCAGGTGCAGCAGGGGGTTATCGGCGGCTGTGCCGGCGGCACCTTCACCAGCATTGCCCAAGCGGCCAACGTGCTGCGGGGGAAGGCGATTGGTGCGGGAGAATTCACCTTGAACGTGTACCCCTCTTCCATCCCGGTGTACATGGAGCTGATGAAGAACGGCGCCCTGGCGGACTTGATGGCAGCGGGCTCCGTGGTGAAAACCGCCTTCTGTGGTCCCTGCTTCGGGGCGGGAGACACCCCCAACCACAACGGCTTGTCCATCCGCCATACCACTCGGAACTTCCCCAACCGGGAGGGCAGCAAGCCCGGTCAGGGCCAAATGTCTGCTGTGGCTTTGATGGACGCCCGCTCCATTGCCGCCAGCGCGGCCCGGGGCGGTCTGCTTACCAGCGCCGAAGAGTTTGCCGACGCCTTTGCGGCGCCTCCGGTCTACCACTTTGATTCGGCTCCCTACCAGGCCCGTGTGTACCAGGGCTTTGGCAAAGCGCAGGAGGACGCTCCTCTGTTCTATGGCCCCAATATTAAGGATTGGCCCCAGCGTCCGGCTTTGGAGGAGAATATTTTGCTGAAGGTGTGCTCCAAGATCTTGGACGAGGTCACCACCACCGACGAGCTCATTCCCTCAGGGGAAACTTCCTCCTACCGTTCCAATCCCTTGGGTTTGGCGGAGTTTACCCTGTCCCGTCGGGATCCGGCGTATGTGGGCCGCGCCAAAGAGGTGGACGCTGTGGAAGCTGCTCGGGAGAGAGGAGAGAATGTGCTGCAGGCCGACCCTCAGCTGGAGGGTGTGTTTGCCGCCATCCGCACCATCCCCGGGCAAGAGCAAGTGGATCCCCAAACTGTGGAGATCGGCTCGGTGCTCTACGCCAACAAACCCGGCGACGGCTCTGCCCGGGAACAGGCTGCCAGCTGCCAGCGGGTGCTGGGTGGTCTTGCCAACATCACTCAGGATTACGCCACCAAGCGCTACCGCTCCAACGTGATGAACTGGGGCATGTTGCCCTTCCATCTCCAGGGAGAACCCACCGCCTTTGAGGTGGGGGACTACATCTATGTGCCGGGGATCCGCTCCGCTTTGGACGGGGACCTGTCCCGTATTCCCGCCTATGTGTGCAAAGAGGGCAAGGCGCAGGAAATCACCCTCTATTGCAAGGATATGACCGATAACGAGCGGGAAATTGTCAAGGCTGGGTGTTTGATCAATTTCAACCGGAACCGGCGGGGGGCAAAATGAAGCACACTCTTTTGATCACAGGTTTTGAGCCCTTTCAGCAAGAGCCGATCAACCCTTCCTGGGAGGCGGTGGCGGCCCTGCCCTCGGACATTGGCCCGTGGCATCTGGAGAAACTGCGGCTGCCCACGGTGTTCGGTCAGGCTGCAGAGTTGGCTTTAGCCCGTGCGGCCGTTTTGAAGCCGCAGGCGATTCTCTCTCTGGGACAGGCTGGGGGAAGGGAGGCGGTCACGCCGGAAGTGGTGGCTGTCAACCTGCAGGACGCCCGCATTCCCGACAACGCGGGCAACCAGCCCCAAGGAGAACCCATTGTACCTGCGGGATGGGACGGGTATTTTACCACCCTGCCGGTCCGCTCTCTGGCGCAGCAGGCGGCGGAGAAGGGGTTTCCCTGCAGGCTGTCCTACTCCGCCGGAACCTATGTGTGCAACGATGTGTTCTATCGGTTGCTGCATCACTATAAGCCCACGGAGACACGTGTGGGATTTATCCATGTGCCGTTTCTGCCCATTCAGGCCAAGGAAGGCCAGCCCAGCTTGTCTCTTACCCAGATTACAGAGGTGCTTGAGTTCCTGATCGGCGCCTTAGAGTAAAGTTTTGCTCGTAATCGGAGGGGGCTGCTGCATTATGCAGCAGTCCCTTTTTTGCTGCCATTAGGCGAAACACCCCCTGGTTCTACCAAGGGGGATCGTTGCGAAAAAGGAACATTAGAAAGATTGTGGGTTTACAAAAGGGGTACGAAACTACTTGCTCCGCAAAGAGTGATCTCTAGTATCTTTTCCAGGGACCAGCAAACGCTGCCCTTTCTGGAGTCGGAAGAAACCACAACCAGTGATTTTGATTCGGAAAAGAGAAAACACCCCTGGTTCAAACCAAATTGGTTTTCCGCCAAGGGGTGTTTTTGCGCTGTTGTGTCGAAGCCAGTAAAAAGCTAATAGATTAGCCGGTCACCGTCACAGAGGTGATGTGGGGGTTGGCGCCCTCATACCAGTACAGGAAACCTTCGCAGTCGATGGTCTGGCCCACTTCCAGCGCTTCCACGGCCTTGTAGACCTCAGATTCGCTGTCGCACAGGTAGGACTCCACCACAAAGCTGAAGGTCTGGTTGTTGTAAGAGACGTTAAAGTACACGTCGTCGCCCTGGGTGCCGGAGCCGTCGTAGTTGTACAGGAAAGCAACCTCATTGCCGTCTGCATCGGTGCTGGGAGCCACGGTCAAACCGGTGAAAGAAACCTTTTCGTTCTGATGCTGCTCCAGCTCGTCGGTGCCCAGCAGACTGGTGGCGTCGAAGGGCTCGGCCACAAAGGTATCGCCCTCCACGATCTGATCCAGCTGGCCGTCCATGATCTCAATCTCGCCGGACCACTCGCTCTTGAAGCCGCTCACCTGAATGCAGGTGCCCTCGGTCATGGCGTCGTACTCTTCCTGGGTGCAGGCCATGTCATAGGCAAAGTAGCCGCCGTCCTGATCCTGCAGGTAAACCGTGGCAGTGCCCTGTTCCGCATAGTAGGACTGCTTGGCCTGCACATAGGCCTGAATGGTCACTTCAGTGTCCAGCTCGGCAGCCATGTACTCCTCATAGCTGAGCACAGTGGCGTCGCCGGTAGCGGCCTCGCTGGCCTCGCTCTCCTCGGAGGCAGAGCTGTCTTCCGCAGCAGAGCTTTCCTCGGCCACGGAGCTGTCCTCTGCCACAGTGCTCTCAGAGGTGGTGCTCGTGGAGGAGGTGCTGCTGGTGTTGCCGCCGGCACAGGCAGCCATGGAGCAGGCCAGGCACAGGGCAAGCAGTACGGCAAATAACTTACGCATAGTCAATTCTCCTTTGTGGTAAGGTTGGGGCGCAAGCGGTGTTCCCGCAGGAACAGCAGCTGCGCTCTGATGGAAACAAACGGCTGTATTATACTCCGGAAGCGGTAAAAAGTCAACTACAGCCCGGGGCTAGAAGGCGTTTTGTTACCAAATTGACATTTTTTGGAAGCCGTTTCACTTCTGGTGCGACTTCAGGCGCCTGCGCCGCCAGGAGAGGAACAGATACAGGAAGATCAAAATCCAGGCGACCGCTAAAACGGCCAGCAGCGCCACAGCAGTGCCGGGCAGGGGACCCAGGTCCTGTTTTCCGCCACCGGTGGCAGTCACGCTGTCCAAATGGTAGAGGGCCTGGGTGTCTGTGTACAGCTGCTGGATGGTGTCCGCATTCACCTCCTGGTGGCGGCGCACCGATTTGGTCACATCCTCAATCAGCTGGCCGGCAGCGTCCCGCAGGGAGGCGGAGCCGTTAAACACCGGGGTGGTAAAGGTGTTGTCCAAATTCTCCAGCAGCAGCTGGGCGGCGTCGATTTTCACCTGGTAGTAGGTGTCGTCATCCTCTCCGGCCCGAGAGAGATAGTCCTGATAGGCAGGGTTCTCCTGGGCGCGGGTGGTCACGGGGACGTAGCCCTCCGTCTGGGAGTAGGCAATCTGCACCGAGTCTGTCAGAAGATACTGGGTGAACAGCCAAGAGGCCAGCACCTCTTGGGGGTCCTCCTTGTTGAAAATACAGATGGAAGGTCCCTGGGAGATCATTTGCGGATGGTCCGGATCAAACTGGGGAACCGTCATCACTTGGGTTTCAAAGTCCACAATCTCTCCTTCGTCTATGTCCACCAGGGGAGCGTTGGTGCCCATCCAGGTGGCCCCGGCAGTGGAGTCAATGGCAAAAATACACTGGCCGGCGTTTAAAAAGTTGGCGGGGTACCCGGAGATTTTAAACGTGGAAAAGGCCCCGCTTGCGGTGTGGCTGGCAATGCCCAGCAGCAAGTCCTCTGTGGTATCGTTAAAAAGCTGAATCTCCCCAGAATCGGTGGAGTATCCGGCCTGCAGCTGCTGCAGCATTTGAATCATCATATTGTCTGTGGATTTGTAGATAAAGGGGATCAGCACTTCTTGGCCGTTGATGGCGTAAATACCGTCTTCTCCCAAAGTGGCCGCGGCCGCTTCGCTGACCTCCCAGATGAAGTCCCAGGTCAAAGTTTCCGGCAGCGTGTAGCCCAGGGCCTCCACCATGTCCTTGTTTACGTAACAAGCCTCCGTGGAGCGCATGTAGGGCACAGCGTAGGTGTGCCCGTTTAAGCGGCACTCTTCCAAAAACTGGGGGACCATTTCCTCTTGCGTTGGGGAGTCGAAGAGCACTTCGCTGCCTCCCAAGCCGTAGCGGGAGTCGGTAAACAGGTCGTCCAAAGGCACCACCACATTGTCGCCGGTCAAATAGGTGGCAATGTGGTCCGGATAGGTGATGCACACGTTGGGGGTGGTGCCGGTGGAGATATTGGTGATCACATCGTTGTAGATATCCCCGTAGTCGGTGTACAGCCGCAGCGTCACCGTGATGTTGGGATACAGCTGTTGAAATTCCTCAATGGCCTGGCGGTAAATGTCCGTCTGGCGCTTATTGGTGTCGTTTTTGGCCCAGAAGGTGATTTCGTAATTCCGAGAGGTGTCCAAAGTTTCCGGCACGGTAAAGGCGGCTCGCTGCTGGCTGCCGTGACAGCCCGCCAAGGGAAGGCACAAAAGCACCGCCAGCAGCAGGCACAGGCATTTTTTCCTCATCCTTTGGTCCCTCCTCTGGAAACGCCCTCCATGATCTTTTTGCGGAAGGCCAGAAACAGCAGGATCAGCGGCACGCTGATGACCACCACCGCAGCCATCATGGCGGGGATGTTCTCCCGGCCAAAGCCGTTTTCCCGGATCTCCTGGATGCCGTTGGACACCAAAAAATAGGCCGGGTCGTCGGTGATGAGCCGGGGCCACACATAGGAGTTCCAACATTCAATGAGCTTTAAAATGGTGATGGTCACAAGGGTTGGCCTGCAGATGGGAATCATCACCTTCCACAGGTATTTCAAGTCGGATGTCCCGTCTACTTTAGCGGCCTTATAGAGCTCGTCCGGCACCTGTTCAAAGTTTTCCTTCAGCAGGTAGATGTAAAACACCGAGGTGATAGAGGGCAAAATCAGCCCCAAAAAGCTGTTGCGCAGCCCCAGGTCGGTGATGGTCACAAAGTTGGTGATCACCACCAGCTCAGTGGGAATCATCATCATGGAGAGGAACAGGCCGAACACCAGATTTTTGCCTCGAAACCGCATGCGGGCAAAGGCGTAGGCAGCCAAAGTGCTGACCACCACCATGACCGCCGTGGTGATCAGGGAGAAAATAAGAGTGTTCAGCAGGTATCCTCCCAGAGGAACAGCCGTAAAAGCGTTTACGTAGTTTTCCAAGGTGGGGGACAAGGTGAAGAACACAGGCGTGTGTTCCCCGTTGTAAGCGCCGTAGCTTTTGAAAGAGGTGAGGATCATCCAATAAAAGGGAAACAGGACCACTACCGCCCACACGCTCAGAAACAGATAGGTCAGCGCAGAGCGCAGGCCTTCCCTGCGCCGCCTGGCCTTTTGCTTGCTTACAGTCGATTCGGAATGATTCATGGCACAGTACCCCCCTCTCAATCTGTGGGCCGCTTGCGGGTGACCAGCAGGTTGATGCATGTGATGGTCAAAACAATGACAAACAGCAGGATGGCTGCTGCCGAGGCATAGGAGGGATACCCGCCGCTGTCTCCGTACAGCATGTCGTACACATACCCCACAATGGTGTTCATGCCAGCCGCATTTAAATCCGTGCCGAACAGGGCCACCGCGTCGCTGTACGCCTTAAAGGCCCCGATAAATCCCGTGATGACCAAATAGACGATCATCGGGGAAATCATAGGCAAAGTGATCCGGAAAAAGATGCGGGTTTTCGAGGTGCCGTCCACCCGCGCCGCTTGATAGTACTCCTCGTTGACCGAAGCCAGCGCGCTGGTAAGCACCAGAATCTTAAAGGGCAGCACCACCCAAATGGTGTAGAAACACAGCACAAACATTTTCGCCCAGTGGGGGCCGTTGATAAAGTCGATGGGGCCCGCCCCAAACCAGGACAGCATCAGGTTGATCAAACCGTCCGTGTATTCGGTGCGCTGGAACAGCACCATGAACACCAGGCCCACGGCCAGAGTGTTGGTCACATAGGGCAGGAAATAGATGGTCTGATACAGCTGCCGCAAAGGACGGATGGAGCTCAGCGCCGTGGAGATGAGCAGGGCCAAGATGGTGGAAATGGGTACGGTGATAATCACCAGCACAAAGGTGTTTTCCACCGCCTGCAGGAAGTAGGGGTCGTGGAGCACGTAGGCGTAGTTGTACAACCCCAGGCCTTCGTAGGTTTGCGAGGCAAAATTGTAGCACTCCTCCACGGAGTAGATCAGCACATCAAGCAACGGGTAGATTAAAAAGGCGCCCAACAACAGCAGGGAAGGCAGCAGATAGAGCCAGGCTTTTTTAGAATTTCGATCCACACAGAATACCCCCTTTGCACATGCCGGCTTTACGGACGGGCCGGACCGGCGCCTTGTCCGTACAGGCGCTCTTCGGTGCTTCGGTCAAAGAGAAATACTTTTTCCGGCCGCAGGGAGAAGCGTACGGTTTCGCTGTCCGGGTCCACTTCTTGGTCCGAACGGATGACCGCCCGCAGGGTGTCTGTCTGGCAGGCGGGGTGGGTGCACACAATGCTGGTATCCCGGCCCAGCACCTCCACCCGGTTCAAGCCGCAGGTCAGGGGGCCGTTTGCCTCCGGCAGGAAGCCTTCCGGGCGGATCCCCACCCAGACAGGCCCGTCTTGCACGCCTGTTGTGGGCAGAACGTTGACGTCCCCCAGGAACAGCTGGCCATTTTGCACCTGGCCTTCGAACACGTTGATAGGCGGTGTGCCCAAGAATTTTGCTACAAACAGGTTGGCCGGGTTGTCATACACCTCTTGGGGACGGCCCTGCTGCATGAGGATGCCATCCCGCATCACCACAATCCGGTCGGAGATGCTCATGGCCTCCTCTTGGTCGTGGGTGACAAACAGGGTGGTGATGCCGGTCTTTTTCTGAATCTTGCAGATCTCCTCCCGGGTCTGCAGCCGCAGCCTGGCGTCCAGGTTGGAGAGAGGTTCGTCCAGCAGCAGCACCCGAGGCATTTTCACCAGGGCTCTGGCAATAGCCACCCGCTGCTGCTGGCCGCCGGAGAGTTCCTTGGGCTTGCGGTCTAACAGCTCCTCAATTTGCACCAGTTGGGCGGTTTCCAAAGCCCTGCGGCGCATTTCCTGTCGGGAGGGCCGGTCCTTGCCCTTTAAGTTCTCCAGAGGAAACAAGATGTTTTGCAGCACGGTCAAGTGGGGATAGAGGGCGTAGTTTTGAAACACCATGCCCACGCCCCGCAGTTCTGGAGGCAGGGCAGTTACAT
The DNA here is from genome assembly GCA_904374805.1 of uncultured Neglectibacter sp. GTDB lineage: Bacteria > Bacillota > Clostridia > Oscillospirales > Acutalibacteraceae > Acutalibacter > Acutalibacter pullicola. Next base: position 19,487 of record CAJFEW010000003.1, on the reverse strand, counting down.
CGTCCTCTCCAAACAGGATCTTCCCCTCCGTGGGGGTTTCCAAACCGCAAATCATATTGAGCGTGGTGGACTTTCCGCAGCCGGAGGGGCCCAGCAGCCCCACCAGCATGCCGTCCGGCACTTCAAAGGAAAGCTCTTTCACCGCTGTGGTTTCCCCTTGGGCTTTTCTGCCCCGGGCTGGAAACCGTTTGGTGAGGTTTTGCAGCGTTATATTCATGCGCGTACATCTCCCTGCAATAGCATTTTCACGTCCGATTATACCAGATTTTTTTCAGTGCTACAATAGAAAGGTCATTCTCCTTGGACAAAGTTCCCGCAGATTTTGGGGAGAGGGCTTCTTGGCCCCAGCCTTTTCAGAGAAACTGGGGCTGCGGTACCCTCGTTTGGAAGTTTGTGTTGTATAACTGTTGTTTTAACGTAAAAGTGAGGCTTTTCCCCTGTTTTTTCAGCGGAATGCCGAAGAGGAATTTGAGCAAACCCCCTTCCTTTTTTTGTCTGGGAGATTATAATAGTCAGAGCTTCGCTTCTCCGCGAGAGAATCTCGGAGGGGGAGAAAGAGGGAACGGTTTTCTGTCCGTTTCCAAAACAAGCGCCGGAACGGCCGGCGCAAAAGGGAGGAATGAGCATGTTTCAATTGAGATGGGTGTGGAAACAGATGGACGGTTTCCGCAAACGGTACATCTTCGCCCTCTGCTCCACCGTGCTGCTGTCTGTAATGGCCTTGGGCAACTCCATGATCACTTCTGTCATTATGGACACCGTGTTTCAGCCGCTGGTGGACACCGGCGTGGTGACAGAACAGGCGTTTGATCATCTGATATTTCTGGTGGCGGTGCTGATTGGGTTTACTCTGTTCCGCACAGGCTTCCAATACCTGTCCATCATGACGTATGAGGGCTGCTCCCAAAAGCTGGTCTTTAAGCTTCGCCGGGATCTTTACAAAAACATGCAGGAGCAGGATCAGGCCTTCTTCTCGAAAACCCGCACCGGCGACCTGATGACCCGTCTCACCGGCGACTTGGATATGGTCCGTTTTGCGGTAGCCTGGGTGGTGCGTCAGCTGATCGACTGCACTGTGCTGTTTGTGACCACCTCGGTGGTCTTCCTGGCCACGGATTGGCTGTTTGCCCTGTCCATGCTGGCGGTGACACCCATTATTTTCGTGCTGACCTTTATCTTTTCGAAGCAGGTGCACCCTCTGTATGTGGACCTGCGGGAGCGGCTGTCCCAGCTGAACACCTGCGCTCAGGAAAATATCGCCGGCAACCGGGTGGTCAAGGCCTTCGCTCGGGAGGACTACGAGATTCGTCGGTTCGATGAAAAGAACGCCGACTACAAAAAGGCCAACACCAAGGCCTCCTTGCTGTGGCTGCAGTTTAGCCCGTACATTGAGGGGCTGTCCCAGGCGCTGAGCATTTCGGTGCTGCTGGTGGGCGGGGCGTTCCTCATTTCCGGGCGCATTACCATTGGAACCTTCACCCTGTTCAACGGTTTGACCTGGACCTTGACCAACCCCATGCGCATGCTGGGCATGCATCTAAACGACTTGCAGCGCTTTTTCGCCAGTGCCAACAAGATCATCGAGCTGTACTACGCTAAGTCCACCATCACCTCCCGGCCCGACGCCAAGAAGCTTCAGGACCGCATGAAGGGGGAAATCGACTTTTCCAACGTGGACCTGAACTTGCACGGCATGCCGGTCCTGCGTCAGGTGAACCTGCACATCCAGCCGGGGGAGACCGTGGCCATCATGGGCCCCACCGGGGCGGGCAAGACCTCCTTGGTGAATTTGATCCCCCGTTTTTCCGATGTGAGCGGCGGCTCCCTCACCATCGACGGCACGCCTGTGGGCTTGTATGACCTGCACGATCTGCGCCATTCTATCGGAATCGCCACCCAAGATGTGTTCCTGTTCTCCGACACGGTGGACGGCAACATCGCCTATGGAGATTCCTCCCTGTCGGAAGAGGACGTGCAGCGCTACGCCAAAATGGCCGATGTGGACTTTGTGAACAAGCTTCCCGACGGGTTTGATACCCTGATCGGCGAGCGTGGCACCGGCCTTTCCGGCGGCCAAAAGCAGCGCATTGCCCTGGCCCGTGCGCTGGCGGTGCGCCCCTCTATCCTCATTTTGGACGACACTACCAGCGCAGTGGATCTGGAGACGGAAAAATACATCCAGGAGCAGCTTTCCAATTTAGATTTCTCCTGCACCAAAATCATTGTGGCTCAGCGCATTTCCACCACCAAGCGGGCGGATAAGATTGTCATTTTGGACAAGGGCCGCATTGTAGATGTGGGCACCCACGAGGAGCTGTCCCAGCGGCCCGGCTATTACCGGGAGGTCTTCCTGCTGCAAAACGGCATGGATCAGGAAAAGGAGGTGGTGTAAATGGCACGCAACAAGTTTGACGTGGACGAAACCCTGGAAACCCCCTTTAACATAAAGCATCTTCTTCGAGCCGGGGTGTATATTGGACGCCATAAGAAAAAAATGATTTTGTCCCTGCTCTTTTCCGCCATTTCCGCCGCCTGTTCGTTGGTGGGGCCTCTGCTGATCCAGCGTGCGGTGGATGTGTCGGTGCCCAACAAGGATTACATGGAGCTGGTGGTGCTGGCGGTGATTATGCTGGTCTCCATTGTGGCCTCGGTGCTGTTCGCCCGGGCCCGGTCCAAGTACATGATCGTGGTGGGCCAGGAGATCATCTACGACATTCGCAAAGATTTGTTTGAGCATCTGCAAAAGCTGCCCTTCCAGTTCTACGACGACCGTCCCCACGGAAAGATTCTGACCCGGGTGATCAACTACGTGAACTCCGTGTCCGACGCGCTTTCCAACGGCATCATCAACTTTGTGCTGGAAATCTTCAACCTGATTCTGATTGCCATCTTTATGTTCCTGTGCGATGTGCGGCTGAGCCTGATTGTTCTGGCGGGCGTTCCTCTGTTTTTGGTGATCGTCCTGCTGATCAAACCCGCCCAGCGCCGTGCCTGGCAGGATGTGTCCAATAAGAGCTCCAATATCAATGCCTACCTGCACGAAAGCCTGGACGGCATGAAGATCACCCAGGCTTTCACCCGGGAGGAAGAAAACCGGGAGATCTATGCCCAGCTCAATCAGAAGTGCTACGACACCTGGATGAAAGCCCAGTACACCTCCAACTTAGTGTGGTTCTCCGTGGACAACATCTCCACCTGGGTGGTGGGGGCCATGTACCTGATCGGCCTGTGGATGCTGGGCCCGGCTATGCAGATCGGCACGTTGATCGCCATTTCCTCCTATGCTTGGCGGTTCTGGCAGCCCATTTTGAACCTGTCCAACCTGTACAACACCTTCATCAACGCTGTGGCCTATTTGGAGCGCATCTTCGAAATGATCGACGAGCCTGTCACCGTGGACGATGCTCCCGGCGCCACAGAGTTGCCCCCCATCACAGGCCAGGTCACTTTCGACGACGTGACCTTCTCCTACGACGGAAAGATCAACATCCTGGAACACTTTAACCTGGATGTGCGACCTGGAGAGTCCATCGCCTTGGTGGGCCCCACCGGCGCGGGAAAGACCACGGTAGTGAACCTGATCTCTCGGTTCTACAACATCAACAGCGGCCGCCTGCTGCTGGACGGCCACGACATTGCCGGAGTGACGCTGCACTCCCTGCGCTCCCAGATGGGCATCATGCTGCAGGATAGCTTTATTTTCTCCGGCACCATTATGGACAACATTCGCTACGGCCGTCTGGATGCCACCGATGAGGAAGTTATGGAAGCTGCCAAGACAGTCCACGCCGACGAGTTCATCCGAGAGATGGAAGACGGCTATTACACCCAGGTCAATGAACGGGGTTCTCGGCTGTCCCAGGGGCAGCGGCAATTGGTGGCCTTTGCCCGCACTTTGCTCTCCGACCCCAAGATTCTGGTCTTGGACGAGGCCACTTCCTCCATTGACGCCAAGACGGAGCGGCTGGTCCAGGAGGGCCTCAATGCTTTGCTGCAAGGGCGCACCTCCTTCATCATTGCCCACCGTCTTTCCACCATCAAAAACTGCGACCGCATCTTGTACATCTCCAATAAAGGCATTGCAGAGATGGGGACCCACCAGGAACTGCTGGATCGAAAGGGGTACTACCATCATCTGTACACCGCCCAGTTGGAAACCTGAGCGCAAATTGTTCCCGCGAAAAAAGGGATCCCACACAGGGATCCCTTTTTGCATGGCTGTCGATTCAAAAAGCAGGAGTCAGTAGGCTTTCTGTTCCAGCAAAGCCAGAGCCCGGTCCAGCACACAGTTGGCTGCATCCTCTTTGGAGAGAAGCGGCAGCTCTTCCGTCCCCTGGCGGGTGAGCAGGGTCAGCACATTGGTGTCCACCCCAAATCCGGCGCCCTCTGTTTTTAAGTTATTGGCGCAGATCAAGTCCACTCCCTTGCTCTCCAGCTTTTTCCGGCTGTTGGCCTCCAAATTCTGGGTCTCCATGGAGAAGCCGCAGATCACCTGGCCCGGCCTGCGGTGGCTGCCTAAGTACCCCAAAATATCTTGGGTGCGGAGCAGGGGAAGGGAGAACTCCCCCTCCTGTTTTTTCAGCTTTTCCTCCTGGTAGGAGACAGGAGTATAGTCTGCCACTGCAGCGGCTTTAATAATCATGTCCGCCTTCTCCTGTCGGGATACCACCGCTTGGAACATCTCTTGGGCGGAGACGACCGGCACCATCTCTACAAAGGGGACCGGCGGCAGAGCGGTGGGGCCTGTGACCAAGGTCACCTGGGCGCCCCGGAGCATGGCCATTTTGGCTAAGGCATACCCCATTTTTCCGGAGGAGTGGTTGGTCAGGTACCGCACGGGGTCCAGAGCCTCTTGGGTCGGCCCTGCCGTGACCAGCACCTGTTTTCCAGCCAGGTCGTGGGGAAGGGCCAGCTCCCGGAGAATGTACTGCAGCAGGTCCGCCGGCTCCGGCAACTTGCCTGCGCCCACGTCGCCGCAGGCAAGCCGGCCGGATACAGGGTCAATCACCTGCCAGCCGTAGCCGCGCAGAATTTTCAAATTATCCTGGGTCACCGGGTTTTGATACATGCCGGTGTTCATGGCGGGGGCAATGAGTTTGGGGCAGCTGCAGGCAAGCACGGTGGTGGTAAGCATGTCGTCTGCCAATCCGTGGGCCAGCTTGGCGCACACGTTGGCTGTAGCGGGGGCAATGATCACCAGGTCCGTTCGATGGGCCAGGGAAACATGCTCCACTTGGTGGGAGAAGTTCCGGTCAAAGGTGTCCACCATCGCCCGGTTGCCAGTGAGCTGCTCGAAGGTGAGAGGCGTGATAAACTGGGTGGCGTTCTCTGTGAGGATAACCTCCACATGGCATTGCAGCTTGACCAAAGCGGAGACAAGGACTGCGGCCTTGTAGGCGGCGATTCCACCGGTGACGCCGACCAAAACGGTCTTTCCCTGCAGGGTGATCATACGAAATGCCTTCCTTTCCTAGTAATCTGTTTGCACTTTGGATTATGGCACAGAAGCCTCGCCTTGTAAAGAGTTTTTTCACGAGTCGGGCAGTCTCTTGCAATCTGCAGAAATTTTCCCTATAATAGGGCAAACCGCCGTTATACCTGTAAGGTGTTGAGAAGGCGTGGGTTTTTCTAGATACTTTGATAAAAAGGTGAGGTGTGCTGCCGTGCTTCTTGCGATTGACATTGGCAACAGCAATATTGTGTTGGGCGGCCTGTCCGGCGATCGAATCCTCTTTGACGCCCGGATTGCCACCGACTACAGCAAGACTTCCGACCAGTACCGCATGGAGATCAAGTCTATGCTGGAATTGTTTGACGTTTCTGTAGAGGATGTGGAGGACTGCATCATCTCCTCTGTGGTGCCGCCGGTGTTTAACGCCGTGTCCATTGGGGTGGTCAAGCTGATTGGGCGCCAGCCCATGGTGGTGGGGTCCCAGTTGGATACCGGCCTGCGCCTTCAAATGGACGACCCCGCCTCGGTGGGCAGCGACCGGATTGTCATCGCCGTGGCGGCGCTGCAGGAATATGCCCCGCCCCTGCTGCTCATTGACATGGGTACCGCCACCACTGTGGAGGTGATCGACGAGACCAGCACCTATCTGGGCGGTGTGATCATTCCCGGGGTCCGCCTGTCTGTGGACGCCCTGTCGCAGCGCACGGCGCAGCTGCCTTCCATCCAGCTGGACCGGCCTCGGCGGTTGATTGGAAAAAATACGGTGGAATGTATGCGCAACGGCAGCATGTACGGCACGGCCGCTATGCTGGACGGCTTGATCGGCCGCATGGAGGAAGAGCTGGGGAAGAGGGCTGTGGTGGTTGCCACAGGAGGCATTGCCAAGTTTATCATTCCGCTGTGCCGCCGGGAGATTCGTTTGGAAGAGGACCTGCTCTTAAAAGGTTTGGGTGTCATTTACCGAAGAAACAAAGGGGAAACCGCCAGCGCGTAACAGCGGCGGAATGCTGTTTGCTCCCTTTACATTTGGGGAACATGCGGTGAAAAGCAAGAAAACGGGAGGAGAAACGCATGGGTAAAATTCCTGAAAACTATCTGGAACGGGTGTATGCAGGCTGGTTGGGAAAGATTGTGGGGATCCGGCTGGGTGCGGCCATCGAAGGGTGGACGTATGAAAAAATCCAGCGGGTGTTTGGGGAGATTTGGGACTATCCCGCCTCTTACAAAAATTTTGCTGCAGACGACGACAGCAACGGGCCGCTGTGCTTGATCCGCGCTTTGGAGGAATGCGAAGATCTGGCGCAGTTTTCCGCCCAGGACGTGGGAAACGCCCTGCTCAATTACGCCCCCTTTGAACACGGTTTCTTTTGGTGGGGCGGCTACGGTGTATCCACGGAGCACACAGCCTATCTAAATCTGCGGGCGGGTATCCCGGCGCCTCGCAGCGGCAGCATCCAGCAAAACGGGGCCACCATGGCGGAACAAATTGGCGGCCAGATTTTCATCGATCCCTGGGGCCTGGTGTCCCCGGGAAATCCTGCCCAGGCGGCTTCCCTGGCGAAAAAAGCCGCCAGCGTCACCCACGATGGCAACGGGGTGTGGGGCGGCGTCTTTGTGGCCTGCGCCATCAGCCTGGCTTTTACCGAGCCAGATCTGCAAAAGGTCTTGGAAAAGGCCCTGGCTTTCCTGCCGGAGGATTGCGCCTATGCCCAGGTTGTCCGAGCGGTCCGCGCCTTTTATAGGGAACATCCAGAGGATTGGCGGGCTTGTTTTCGCTATATTCAGGAGAATTTCGGCTACGACAAGTACCCGGGCAATTGTCACATTCTTCCCAACGCGGCTGTAATGGTTCTCTCCCTTTTGTACGGCGAGGGAGATTTCACCCGCACCCTGTGCATCTGCACCATGTGCGGGTGGGATACGGATTGCAATGTGGGTAACATTGGCTGTATTTTGGGCGTGCACTGCGGGGTGCAGGGAATAGATGCCCCCAAGTGGCGGGAACCCATCAACGACTTTTTAGCCTGCTCCTGCACCATTCCCTCCCGGAACGCTACGGACATTCCCTGCGGGGCGGCGTACTTTGCCAAGTGGGCCTACCGGCTGACAGGAGAAACACCTCCCGCCCCGTGGGACCAGATTTTGGAGGAAAATATAGAGAGCTGTCACTTTGAGTTCCCAGGCAGCACCCACGCCATCCGCAGCCGGGGCCCAGGGCTGCATCGTGTGCGCAACACCCAGGAACGGGCCCACACTGGCAGCCGATCGCTGCTGGTAACTGCCGCAGGGGTGGATGCGGGGGAAGAGGTCTGTTTTTACAAGCAGACTTATTATAGCTCGGAGGACTTCAGTGATTCCCGATACGATCCCTTCTTCTCGCCCTTGGCCTATCCCGGCCAGACGGTGCACATCAGCGTGCTGCCGTTGCCCAGCCAAGATCTGTGCGCCTGGGCGCAGATCTACGCCAAAAACGGCGCTACCGGCGAGCTGATCCGCGGGGAAAGGGTTTCGCCAGACGGGGCTTGGCACGATCTGTCCCTATTCCTGCCGCCTCAGGAGGGGTGGATTCAGGAGGTGGGCGTGCTCCTTTCGAGCACCGCCGGCGGCTTTGCCCAGGGAGACCTTTCCGCGTATCTGGACGATTGGTTTGTGGACGGCACACCGGATTATCGCCTCTCTTTCGCGGGGCTCACGATGGACCGGTGGACCGGCCTTCACCAGGAGGTCCCCCAGTTTGGCCGGGTGAAAGGTCATGCCTATTTGGAGGACCCCTGGCTCAGCCTCTCCTGCACGGACTTTGGGGAGATGTACACGGGCCATCACCTGTGGAAAGATTACACCCTGTCCTGTGTGCTGCGCCCGCTGACCGGCACGGTCCATCTGCTGCAAGTCCGGGTGCAGGGAGCCATGCGCTCGTATGCTGCTGGTTTCTATGGGCCAGGCAAAGTGGCCCTTCTCAAAAATTTCAATGGGTACCAGGTGGTGGCTCAGGCGGACTGTCCCTGGGAAGCGGGCAAGGAGTACCACCTGCAGCTGTCGGCCAAGGGAAACACCCTTTCGCTTGCTGTAGAGGGCAAGCAGCTGCTCTCTTGGGAGGATCCAAAACCTTTCGCACAGGGCTGTGCCGGTGTGGCGGTCCAACAGGGAAGCCACTGTTTCTATAAAGAGTGGCGGGTATGCCCCTGATAGAACAAACGACGAAAGTAAAAGTAGCGGGGGCAGGGAGCGCCTTTTGGACGCCCTGCCCCTTTTGCATGTTCCAAGAGCTGCGAAAAGCGGCTGCCTCCCTTCTCTACAAGGGGAACCAGCAGGAAAGAGGAGCTACGTTTTTTACAGATATCCCCCCAAGAAAAGACCGCTGGAAAATTGAATAAAAGTTCTTTGGGAAGTTTTCGGAAAACTATTGACAAATTTTACAGGGGTGCTATAAAGTATAGATGTCTCTGTCCCCCATAGAGGGAGGACACCCCTGCGCAACAACCTGCTTTGTGGGGCGTTTGGATTTCCCTTTTTGGGCCGGACATTCCTGCGCCGTCTTTCCAGTGGAGAAAGGGCCGTGCCGCCATTTTCTCTGGGCTGCCGGTCTGTGTTTGGAATGCTTTTGAAAAAGGCAGCAGGAGCTCTACAGAATGGCGCCTGTGCTCGCATACCGCTCCCACAAGTTCCTGTTCGCCGAAAGCTTCGGGGAGTTTTTTCTAGCCTTGTTTGGGACAGAACAGATTCTTGCCAATTTAGGGACGAGGAGTTGAATCGAATGGGAACCATTAAAAAGGTGTTTGTCATTCATAAGACCCATCTGGACATCGGTTTTACAGATTCCGCAAAGACGGTCTTGGAACGCTACATGGACACCTTCATTCCCGGCGCCATTGAAACGGCCCGGGTTTGTAATCAGGACGGAAAGAAAAACTTTGTGTGGACCGTGGGTTCGTTCTTAATCGAGCACTATCTGCAGCATGGAAAAGAGCCGGAGCGGCTGATTCGGGCCATTGAAGAGGGGGCTATTGCCTGGCACGGCCTGGCAGTGACCACCCATACGGAGCTGATGGATGGGGATTTGGTTCGCTATGACCTGAGCATTAGCCAGCGGCTGGACCAGAGGTTTGGCCGCCGCACCATTGCCGCCAAGATGACGGACGTGCCCTCTCACACGCAGGCTTTGGTGCCCTATCTGGCGGAGGCGGGCATTCAGTACCTGCATGTGGGGGTGAACGGGTCCTCCAAGCTGGTGAAATTGCCCCCTCTGTGCCGGCTGCGGTATGGGGACGACGAGGTGGTGTTGGATTACGCCGGGGCCTACGGGGGATCCAGCGTCTTTGGAGAGTATGCTATGGAGTTTGCCCACACCCAGGACAACATGGGGCCGCCTCAGCCTCAGGATGTTTGGGAGGAGATCCGCCGGCTGCAGGAGAAATATCCCGGTGCGGAGATCGTCTCCGGCACCATCGACGAATTTGCCCAGCTGGTGCTGGCCCACAAAGAGGAGCTGCCCGTAGTCACGGAAGAGCTGGGGGATACCTGGATCCACGGAGCCGCCACCGACCCCTATAAAATGGGCGCCTATGCGGAGTTGCTGCGCCTGCGGGATCAGTGGAAGAGGATGGATCCCAGCGCCCCCAGCACTCCTCAGTGGGAAGAGCTGTGTCAGAACCTGATGCTGGTGTGTGAGCACACCTGGGGCCGGGACTCTAAGCGCTGGTTCTCCGATTACCGGAACTGGGAAAAGGAGGCGTTCCAGGCGGCTCGGAAGCGGGATACGGTCACGGAAGAGGACGTGCTGCCTGCCGGAGAAGAGCTGCGGGAAGCCACTTTGCAGCAGGCTTCTCTGCTGCAGGATCAGTGCCGCTACTCCACCCTGGAAGAGTCCTGGGAGGAGCAGCGGACCTATATCGACCAAGCGGTCCAAGCCTTGCCGGACGCTCTCCAGAAGGAGGCTCAGGAGCGGCTGAAGGCTCTGCGTCCTGAGCAAGCGCCTCTTTGCGTCCAGCCTACGCAAGAACGGGAGTTTGCCATAAACGGCTATCGGGTGGCTGTGCAGGAGGATGGCAGCCTGCGGCTGCTGCAGGCGCCGGGAGGAAAGACCTATTCTCGTGCTTGGCTGGGCCGGTTGGCCTACCAGGTGTACAGCGCGAAGACGGTCTATGACAACCTGGAGACGTACAATCGAGACCTGGAGCACACCCGAGTGTGGGCGGAAGGCGACTTTGCCAAGCCCGGTCTGGACCGGGTCCAGGGCCTGGAGGACCGGACGTTTTCCTACGAACTGGAGCGGGTGGAACGCCGAGAGAACACTCTCCGCCTGTGGCTGAAGGCAGATCCCCAGGCGGCGGAGCAGTATGGAGCACCTCGCCAGGCAGTGGTCTCCTACACCTTCCAGGACAAGGTGCAGATCCAGCTGGACTGGTTCCAAAAGGATGCCAGCCGCATTCCCGAGGGGATCTTCTTTGGCGTGGGCCTGGAGGGGCTGCGCGAGGAACAGCTCCAGATCACCAAGCTGGATTTGCCTGTTTCCCCGTACCGTGTGCGGGAGGGCGGCAACCGGAAGCTGCACGCTGCGACAGTGGTCCAGTGCGGAAGCACCAAGCTGGAAAGCCTCCACGCGCCCCTGCTCTCCGTGGGAGGCATGCATCTTTACGATGAAAATGAGGCCTACGGCAATTTGGAAGACGGCCTGTACTATCTGCTGTTCAACAACCGCTGGAACACCAACTTCCGCCTGTGGTATGAAGAAAACGCCAGCTTTGTCTTCCAGCTGAAGCTGTGAGAGTAGGCTGAAAGCGAAAAAAGGAAAGCCGTGCTGGAAACCACTTTTTCTACAGGTTCCCAGCATGGCTTTTGCTTGTATCCCTATAAAAAATCCATTGTCCGGCCGCTTCCGCCGGCCGGAAGGGCGGCTGGATCAAACGGCGCCAGGGCGCCAGCGCTAGAAAAAAGCACGGCAAGCCCCAAGGGCTCGCCGTGCTGTGGTGCCGCTAACCGGGGTCGAACCGGTACGGTATTTCTACCGAAGGATTTTAAGTCCTTTGTGTCTGCCTATTCCACCATAGCGGCAGGGGATGGATATAGCTGGAACTTAGTTATCATACCACACAGACGTGGTAAAAGCAAGAGGCTATTCCTTGTAAAAAATCCTGAAAATTTTCAGGAAGATGTTTGCTTTTGTGCCCACTGTATAGTATACTAAAAGACGATTGGGGGCATCCCCTGAATTTTTTGCGGAAGGAGCAATTCTTTATGTATTATTTGGGAATCGACCTGGGCGGCACCAACATTGCCGTAGGCATTGTGGATGAGGAGAACAAGATCATCGCGCGGGCCTCTTCCAAAACCAAGCTCAACAGCGCGGAGGACGTGGCCGACGCCATGGCCGAAACCGCTTACGAAGCACTGAAAAACGCCGGCATCACCATCGACGATGTGCCGTGGATTGGTGTGGGCTCTCCCGGCACCATCAATAAAGAGACCGGCATCATTGAGTTTGCCAACAACCTGCCCTTCAAAAACACGCCTATGGAGAAAATGCTCTCCGAGCGCATGGGCGGCAAAAAGGTGCTCATGGAAAACGACGCCAATGCAGCAGCCTACGGCGAGTACATGGCCGGCGCTCTGAAGGGCGCGGACAACGCCATTGCCATCACCCTGGGCACCGGCGTTGGCGGCGGCATCATCATCAACCACAAGATCTACTCCGGCAGCAACTTTGCAGGCGCTGAACTGGGCCACACCGTGATTGTGGTGGACGGCCGTCCCTGCACCTGCGGCCGTCACGGCTGCTGGGAGACCTACGCCTCCGCTACCGGCTTGATCAAGACCACCAAGGAGCACATGGAGAAAGCCCCCAAGGATTCCCCCCTGTGGACTCTGGTGGACGGCGACCTGGACAAGGTCAGCGGCCGCACCGCTTTTGACGCTATGCGCCAGGGCGATCCCATCGGCAAGGAGATCGTGGATGAGTACATCAAGTACCTGAGCGTGGGCATTGTGGATATGATCAACATCTTCCAGCCGGACATCCTGTGCATCGGCGGCGGCATTTCCAACGAGCGGGAAACCCTGCTGGCTCCTGTGCGTGAGTTTGTGGACCGGGAGCAGTACGCCATGAATTCCGCGAAGAAGACCGTGGTCTGCCGTGCGGAGCTGGGCAACGACGCCGGCATCATCGGCGCTGCTCTGCTGGGCAAGGAGGTCTAAGTTTCTATGGCGGTGGAAAAGAGCTGTTTTGGAACCCTTTCCGACGGCAGGGAGGCTGCTCAGTTCACATTGACCAACGGTAACGGTATGACCTTGGTGGTCACGTCCTACGGTTGCCGCATTCTGGAGCTGTTGGTTCCGGATCGGCAGGGACGTTTGGGCAATGTGGTGCTGGGACACCGCACCTTGGAGGAATACTTGGGTGCGGATTATCAGGGCGCCTGTGTGGGGCGCTACGCCAACCGTATAGGGGGCGCCTCCTTTACCTTGGACGGCGCCGTGTATCCCCTGGCGAAAAACGACGGGGAGAACACCCTCCACGGAGGCCCCGGCGGGTTCCATCAGAAAATCTGGGAGGCGACCGTGCAGGATGGGGACGAGCCTGCCGTGACGTTTACCACAGAAAGCCCCGACGGGGAAGAGGGATATCCGGGCCGGCTGCAGGTGCAGGTCACCTACCGGCTGACGCGGGAAAATGCCCTCTCTCTGGAGTATCAGGCGGTCTCCGACAAGAAGACCCCCTTTAACCCCACCAACCACTCCTTCTTCAACCTTTCTGGAGATCCCCAGAAAGAGGTGTTGGACACCGTGCTGCAGCTTCACGCCGCGCATTCCACCCAGGTCACAGACGACTTGATCCCCACCGGGGAGCTTGTGCCTGTGGCAGGAGGCCCTCTGGACTTTACCCAGGGAAAGCCTCTGGGGCAGGACATGTTCGCGCCCGATCCTTTGGTGCAGCTCTGCGGCGGCTTTGACCACAATTTCTGCGTGGACGGGGAGGGCTTCCGCCTGTTCGCTACAGCCCAAGAGCCGGAAAGCGGCCGGGTGATGGAAGTTTGGTCGGATCTGCCCGGTGTGCAGCTGTACACGTTTAACAAGGTGGATGCTGGCCTGCTGGGTCGGGACGGCCTGCCGATGAAGCCTCATACGGCCTTTTGCCTGGAAACGCAGTTCTATCCGGACTCCGTGCACCACAGCCAGTTCCCGTTTACCTGGCTGGAACCCGGCGTCCCCTTTTCCACCAAGACCGTCTATCGTTTTTCCGTTTCATCCTGACACAAAGGGGGATTGCCCTGGGCGATCCCCCTTTCTGTTTTTTGTAATTGCCCATGCGTTTGGAGGTGTCTTATTTTGAAAAAAGAAAAATCCTGTGGGGCGGTTGTGTACCGCGAGGGGGAACAGGGCCCGGAGATCCTGCTGATCCAGCACAAGAACGGAGGGCATTGGGCGTTCCCCAAAGGACACGTGGAGAAGAAGGAGACCGAAGCGGAGACTGCCCTGCGGGAAATCAAAGAAGAGACGGGGCTAAAGGTGGATTTGTGCACAGAGTTTCGTAAAACGGTCACCTACTCTCCCAAACCCAATGTGATGAAAGACGTGATCTATTTTGCGGGAAAGGCCAAGAAGAAAGAGGCCAAGGCCCAGCCGGAAGAGGTTTTGGAAATCCGCTGGGAGTCTCCCGCAGCAGCGCTTTCCTTGGTGACCTACGCCACCGATCGGGAAGTGCTCCAGGCATTTTTGCAGTTCTTGGAAGAGCATCCGTAACTGCATTCTATAGGGTTCCTTGTTCGGGGAAAGCTTGCCGGAAACCGGCGGGCTTTCCCCGGTTCTATTTTCCAGGCCCTGTCCATAGATATGAGTAGCGTTGGAAAGGAGGAGACACATGGACCCAAAGGACTATGATCGGGTTGCGGGGAAAATACCCACCTATGGAAAGCTGCTGCTGTCCGTGCCGGCCTGGGTGAAGGCGCAGACCTTTGACATTCACATCAAGGCGGAACAGCCCATCGCCCTGTGCGGCCGGGACGGCGTCTATTTTTTGGATGAGGGGGGACAACCCACCCGCCAGGCGGAGCGGGGAAAAGCCGTCCCCCTTCGGGAAATGCGAGAGCTGTTCCTGCAGATTTGCGGCCACTCCGTGTTTCACCACGAGGAGGAAATCCGCCAGGGCTATGTGAGCCTGGGGGGAGTTTTGCGGGTGGGGCTTTGCGGCACGGCGGTGCTGGAAAAAAACAGCGTGCAGAGCGTGCGGGAGATCACCTCCTTGGTGTTCCGCATTCCCCGGGAAATGCGGGGATGTGCGGACAGGCTGTTTCAGGAACGAATCCCCTGGGAGAAAGGGGTTCTGGTGGCAGGCCCACCCTCCAGCGGCAAGACCACGGTTTTGCGGGATGTGGCACGCTCTCTGTCCACCGGCCGGTTTGGACGGCCCCGGCGGGTTGCCGTTTTGGATGAGCGGGGAGAGTTGGGCCTGTTTGATCTGGGTCCCTGCGCCGATGTGCTGCGAGGATACCCTAAAAGTGTGGGGATTGAATGGGCCGTGCGCACCCTTTCCCCAGAATTTCTCCTGTGTGACGAGCTGTCCTCCAGGGATCTTCCGGCCGTAGAGGATGCGGTGGCCACAGGAGCAGCCCTGCTTGCCTCTGTGCACGGGGATCAGGGCGCCTGGCTGCAGCGGCCTCTCTGCAGAGCTCTCCAGCGCACCGGCGCTTTTTCCACGGCAGTCTGTTTGGGGGGGCGGAGCAGCCCAGGGTCCATCGAGAAAATTCTGTGCTTGCATCCCTCAGGGGAGGCGGGAGAGGGGAGGGCTTGTGAAACTGCTGGGAATTTTGCTGGTAGTGGCCAGCGGTTTGGGGGCGGGCCTGTGGAGCGCGGTTCGGCTGCGGCGGCGGGCGGACCTGCTGCTTGAGCTGAAGGTGTTGCTGCAAAGCCTGCAGACGGGTATCCGCTATTCCTCGCAGAGCTTGTCGGAGCTGATTCTGGACCGCCTGGAGTTTCGTTTGTGCAAGGGAGCGGAGCGCAGCGAGCTCTTTTTGTGGGACCCGGTAAAGGCCCTGGAGCAGGCCGGGCGGGACCTGCTGGAAGATCCAGGGGATTGGGCCTGGTTTCAAGGGTTTACCCAGGGCCTGGGTGTCAGCGATACCCAAGGTCAGTTGGATCACATCGCCCTGTACCAATCCCTGCTGGAACCCCGGTTGGCCCAAGCCCGGGAAGAGGCCAGACAAAAGACCCGCGTGCGGGTAGCGTTAGGATTGTTCGCGGGAGTTTCCCTGGGCCTGCTGCTCTGGTGATCCTGGAACATAAAGGAGGAGCGTTCCCATGGAAGTGGATCTCATTTTTCAAATAGCGGCCATCGGCATCATTGTCGCTGTGCTCAACCAGCTCCTGATGCGCTCCGGAAGGGAAGAACAGGCCATGATGACCACCTTAGCTGGATTGATCGTGGTGCTGATGATGATCATCCGGGAAATTGACGCGCTGTTTCAAGCGGTCAAATCCATTTTTTCTCTGTAGCCATGGAGATTTTCGGCATTGGAATCTGCGCTCTGTGCGCGGTGCTTTTCGCCGCCCTGGTGCAAAAGAGCAACAAAGAATACGCGCTGCTGATCAGTTTCGTGGCTGTGGTGGTTCTGCTGTTTGTGATTCTGCAGCGGGCGGAACCCTTAGTGAACGAGCTGGAAACCCTCGCCGGATCCTTAGGCAGCAGCGCTGTGCAATTGGTGCTGCAAGCCGTGGGAATCACCGTGATCGGGCAAACGGTCTCCCGGGTCTGCAAAGACGCAGGGGAATCTGCCTTGGCCTACACGGTAGATCTGGCCGCTCGGGTGGCGGTGCTGCTGGCAGCTCTGCCCATGGTGGGGGATATTTTGAACTTTTTAAGCGAGGTTGCCGCCTTGTAGAGGGAGGGAGCATATGCGAGGGAGGCGTGGGGCGGTGCTGGTGCTCCTGCTGCTGGTGGTTCTGCTTGTTCCCTGCAGGGCCCGTGCCGCAGAGCAGGGGGAGGAGGTCTCTGCCCTCCTGGAGAAGAGCGGGGCAGGCGATTTGTGCGATGCCTTGGATTCGGATACCCAAGAGCTGCTGGAGAAAGCTGGGGTAACCCAGGGAATGGTGGAGGGAGGCGATGCCGGCGAGGGAGTGCTTTCCGTTTTGTCGGAACTGCTGCGGGACAGGTGGACCGAGCCGGTGAAAGGGTTGGCGGCTTTGCTGGGCATCGTGATTCTTTGCCGCCTGGGCAACCTTCTCAGCGGGGAAAAAAGCGTGGTGCAGTTGGCAGGTTCTCTGGCCTGCGCCGGCGTGTTGGGAACACCCCTTCTGGAACTGATCGAGGCAACCGGCCGTGTGATCGAAAGCGCTTGTGTGTTTCTGGGGGCAAGCGTTCCCGTGTATGCCGGGCTGATGGCTGCGTCGGGCAGCGCTGCTTCCGGAAGCTCCTACGGCCTTCTTGCTTTGGCGGCAGGCAGCGTCATTCCCCTGCTGTCTTCAGCGCTCCTACTGCCGCTGCTGCGCGCTTTTTTTATGCTGGCGCTCACATCGGCTCTGTGCCGCACGAAACTAGACCGGCTGCTGCAAGGCATCTATGGGTTTGCCAAATGGGCGCTGGTGTTTGCCGTCACCTTGTTTTCCGGTATTTTGTCCGTGCAGACCGTGCTCAATGCGCAGATGGACGCCGCAGCCAATAAGACGGCCAAGCTTCTGGCGTCCTCTGCCATTCCCATTGTGGGAGGCGCCTTTGGAGACGCGGTGGCGGCCATTCAAAGCAGCGTGCAGATGGTGAAATCCGGCGTAGGGGCCTTTGGCATTCTGGCTGTGGTGTGTTTGTTTGGCCCCGCGGTTTTGCGCGTGGTTTTGTGGATGGGAGTGTGCCTGCTGGGTCAGGTGGCCTGCGACTTTTTGGAGGAGGGCAGCCTTGGCTCTCTGTTTGGGTCCTGTGCCAGCGTGGCCAAAATGATCTTGGCTGTGTTGGTCAGTGTGCTCACAGTGGCCATCGTGTGTGCAGCTCTGCTGCTTTTTGTGAAAGGAACCCTATGAATGGCTTTTTGCAAACAATTGTAGCCCTGTGTGCGGCTTTACTCGCCAGCGAGCTGCTGCAGCGCCTGTGTCCAGAGGACGCCGCCGTGCGCTTTGCAGGAGGCCTGGCAGCCCTGTTTCTTCTGCTTTCAGCCGCCGCCAGCCTGCTTTCTCTGGATTGGGACCTGGAGCTGTCGGCTGCTCCCATCCAGCGTCAGCAAGACCAGCTTTCCTCCTATGTGGAGGAGCGGTATGAAGAGGCCGCGCAGCAGGATGGGGAGAGCTACGTGCAGGGGCTTTTGGCGGCGGCAGGACTGCAAGCAAAAGAAATCCGCGTAAAGACAGATAGAAATGCCCAGGGCAGCATAGTAATGACTGAGGTGGCCGTCCGGTTTGTCTACCCCTCGGAGGCGGAGCGTGCCCGCGCTCTCCTCTCCGGCGTGTTGGGGGAAGAGGTCCGGATCACCGTGGAGACAGGGGAAGAAGAGACTTCTGCGGCATAGACGTGTCCCTTCAGGGAATGCGGGAATGTTTCGCAGAGGGCGGGGTGCCGGAACAGGTCCCCCGGGTTCTTTCCCCTGGAAAGGAGGAAGTGTGGATTTTGGAAAATGGAAGCGGTCCATGGCGACGTTTCTCCGCAAAGAAAGAGCAGTCACCTTGGTGGCAATTGTGGGGGTCTGCGGCATTCTGCTGATTTACCTCTCCTCCTTTTTTGGAGGGACAGAGGCTGTTCCAGAGGAGGAAACCGCCTCCTCTTCCGGTTCCCTGGCGTACAAAGAGGAGCTGGAGGCGGACCTCCGGCGCGTTGTGACCGCCATCACCGGGGAAACCACGCCCACTGTGGTGGTCACACTGGAAAACAACGGCCGGAATTTGTACGCTTCCGACGAACGGTACACAGTGGAACAGCCGGGGGGCGAGGGAGAGACCTCCCGCGAAGAGCGGGAGACCGCCCACATTCTCTTGGAAGATGCCCAAGGAAACCAGAGCGCTCTTACAATCACCCAAACCCAGCCGGAGGTGCAGGGCGTGGTGGTGGTCAGCCAATTTGCTGGAAACGCCGCCATCCGGGAAAAGCTGCTGGAGGCGGTTTGCACGGCCCTGCATGTTTCCTCAGCAAAGGTGTGCGTGACCGCCGGCGGGTAAAACCATGCATATTCATCATCAGGAGGGATTCTCATGAAATTCGGAAAAAAACAGCTTGTGTTGGCCTCTCTGGTGCTCGCTTTAGGAGCTGCGGTGTACCTGAACTGGCAGTTTGCGGGTACCAACCGGCTGCCAGTGGACAGCGCATCCTCCACGGTCAGCCAGCTGGGGGCCGCTCAGTTGGTAAACAACGCCTATGTGGAAACGGTCACCGACGATTTGGAACCGGAAAGCGGTGTGGAACAAACTGTGGGAGATGTGCTTTCCGAGGCGCGGGTCAACCGGCAAAATTCCCGAGATGAAGCCCTGGAGCTGCTGGACGGGGTCTTGGAGGACGTAGAGGCGGACAGCGCCGCCAAGGAACAGGCGGTGGAACAGGCCTCCGCCATTGCCCAGACCATTTTGGAAGAGACCAATGTGGAAAATCTGCTGGGGGCAAAGGGCTATGAAGATTGCGTGGCCACCATTACGGCGGAGGAGTGCAATGTGGTGGTGGCAGGGACTTTGGAGGAGTCCGACCTGCTGGTTGTCCAGGAAATTGTCATGGAGCAGACGGGCCTTACGGCTGACAAAATAAAAATCATTGGCACAAACTAGTTGTCTCTGGGAAATATTGTGGTATAATACCTGCAGAAGCTGTGGGGCGCCCAGGCTCCTTGCCCCGGCCAAGTCCGGTCACGGAGATCCCTGGCGCCCTAGCCCTGCTGCAGGTGCGGTTTATCAGCTTCGCATGTTCGGTGGAGCTTGAAAACGCAATGTGTCCCAGCCATTCTTTTGCAGAGCCCACCGTGAAAGCGGCGGGCTCTATTTTTTGGCACTGTAAAGTAAAAATGAAAAAATAGGACCCGAAATCAGCAAATATTGTTACGCAACGAGCAAAAGCTCACGTTTACGCTTTTTGGACAGATGA
>CAJFEW010000002.1 GCA_904374805.1 uncultured Neglectibacter sp. | reverse complement strand
CGCTTTGGCACCACGGTCCACTCCGGCTTTGGCATTGGCTTTGACCGCCTGGTGATGTACCTCACCGGCATCTCCAACATCCGGGACGTGCTGCCCTTCCCCCGCACTACCGGCTCCGCGGAGTTTTAAAAAAACGCATAGCTTAGGGCCTGCTGCGGCGGACCCTTTTTTGCGCGCCGCAACAGATGGTTGCTTGTGCCGCAGCGCCTTTTTCGATATACTGTAGAGGAGAGGTGAACGAAATGGAAGCAAAAGATGTTCTGCGGTCCCTGCGGAAAGAGCGGGGCCTGTCTCAAGAGGAGCTGGCGGAAAAAATCTTCGTTACCCGGCAAGCGGTGTCTCGCTGGGAAACAGGGGAGACCCTTCCTACCCCGGAAACGCTCCAGCTCCTTTCAGCTTTGTATGATGTGTCTATCAACACGCTGCTGGGTTCGCCCCGGAAGCTTGTCTGTCAGTGCTGCGGCATGCCACTGGAGGACTCTGTCCTCAGCCGTGAACCCGACGGCTCCTTGAACGAGGAATACTGCAAATGGTGCTACACAGAGGGTAAGTTTGCCTACTCCTCCTTGGAAGAGCTGCTAGATTTTTTGGAAGGCACCATGTCCAACGAAAGCTGGACGCCGGAGCAGGTCTTGGCCGTCCCAGCAGTAGGTGCACAGCTTGCACTTGTCAATGCCCACAGACTGAATCATGTCGTCCAGCCGGTGGTACCGCAGGGAGGTGAAGTTCAATTTCTTGCCGATGTATTCCACCATGGCGTTGTACTCGCCGCTTTCCGGATTTGCGTAGCTGCCCAGATTGGCAGGCTCCTCGGTGCCCTCCATTTCCTTGATGACCCGCCGGGTAATCAGATCCATCACAGAGGTGGACCTGGAGAAATTCAGGTACTTACATCCGTAGAGCAGGGGAGGGCAGGCAGGCCGCACGTGGACCTCCCGGGCGCCGCTCTGGTACAGGAACTCTGTGGTCTCCCGCAGCTGGGTGCCCCGGACAATGGAGTCGTCAATGAGCAAAAGGCTTCTGTCCTGAATCAGTTCGTGCACGGGGATCAGCTTCATCTTGGCGATCAGATTCCGCTGGCTCTGCATGGTGGGCATAAAGGACCGGGGCCAGGTAGGCGTATATTTAATAAAAGGCCGGGAGAAGGGAATTCCGCTCTCATTGGCGTAGCCAATGGCATGGGCGGTGCCCGAGTCGGGCACACCGGCTACAGTGTCGGGATGGGCATCATCCCGGCGGGCCAACATGGCGCCGCAATGATAGCGCATCTCTTCCACGCTGACTCCCTCATAGGAGGAAGAGGGGTAGCCGTAGTACACCCACAGGAAGGTGCAAATCTTCATCTCCTTGCCAGGCTCTACCAAGGTCTTTACGCCCTCCGGGGTGACAACGGCAATCTCTCCGGGGCCCAGCTCACGCAGGGAGGTGTAGCCCAGGTTCAGATAGGCGAAACTCTCAAAGGAGATGCAGTAAGCGTCCTCTTTTTGGCCAATGGCCACGGGAGTGCGGCCCAGCTTGTCACGGGCTGCCAAAATGCCCTTGGGCGTCATGATCAACATGGTCATAGAGCCGTCAATGGTCTCCTGGGCGTACTGGATCCCCTCGATCAAATTGGATTTCTGGTTGATGACCGAAGCCACCAGTTCCGTGGCGTTCACGTCGCCACCGCTCATCTCCAAAAAGTGGGAATGGCCGTTTTTAAAGAGCTGCGCCACAATCTCGTCGGTGTTATTGATCTTTCCCACCGTGACAATGGCGTACGTGCCGTGATGGGAACGCACAATCAAAGGCTGGGGTTCATAGTCGGAAATGCACCCAATGCCCAAGTGTCCCTTCATGCTTGCCACGTCCTTGTCAAACTTGGTGCGGAAGGGGGAGTTTTCAATGTTGTGAATGGCGCGGTCAAAACCCTTTTCCGGATCATAGACCGCCATGCCGGCACGGCGGGTGCCCAAATGGGAGTGATAATCGGTTCCAAAGAACAGGTCGAACATGCAATCTTCCTTCGATGCTACGCCAAAAAAGCCGCCCATAGAATTCCTCCATATTTCTTGTTGTTACTCTGGTTTTTGTCGGAACTTGGAGTATTATAGCACATTTTCCCCAGAACTACAAACACCCAAATTCCCGTGGGGTCCATCTTGAGCAAGGTTGCACAGAAAAGATTTCACGAAGGGGAAGGCCTCATACAAAACGTAAAAAATGCAGGAGCACCAAAAACATCTTGCATTTTCTCTGGAAATAGAGTAAAATAGGTAAAGTTTGCTGGCCGAAAATGAAGAGGGCAGTGGCGTTGATATTCAAAAAACATGGGAGATGTTGTGATGAAGTTGGCGGCCAAGACAAAAGAGGAAATACGGCGCATTCACAGAGAAGCACAAGAGCAGTATGAGGATTTTAAAGACCTGCATGTGCAGCTGAACATGGCCCGGGGCAAGCCCTGTGCAGAACAGCTGGATTTAGCATTGGGGGTTTTGGAGGCGCTCCATGCCCGCAGTGAATTTGCCAATTCAGATGGGGACGATTGCCGTAACTACGGCGTCTGGAACGGCCTGCCCGAAATGCGGGCCATCTTCAGCAAGATGCTGGAGGTGCCGGCTGACCAGATTATTCTGGGGAACAACTCCAGCCTGCAAATGATGTTTGACTGCATCTCGCAGGGATTTACCCACGGCTACAGCGGCTGCACCCCCTGGGCGCGGCAGGAAAAAGTGAAGTTTTTGTGTCCCGCCCCTGGCTACGACCGCCACTTTGCCGTGACGGAATACTTCGGCTTTGAGATGATCCCCATCCCCATGCTGAAGACAGGGCCGGATATGGATTTGATCGAACGGCTGGTGGCAGAAGATGAGACCGTCAAAGGCTGCTGGTGTGTACCGAAATATTCCAACCCTACAGGTGTCACCTACTCCGATGAGACCGTCCGCCGCTTTGCAGCGTTGCGGCCTGCGGCGAAGGATTTTCGCATTATGTGGGACAATGCCTATTGTGTGCACGACTTGACAGATACGCCGGACACACTGTTGGACTTGTACGGAGAGTGCCTAAAGAACGGCACAGAGGACAACGTGTTGTTCTTTGCCTCCACCTCTAAAATTTCCTTCCCCGGCGCAGGCGTGGCAGCATTGGCCGCCAGCAAGCGAAACATCGAAGACCTGAAGCGCCGCATCACCACCCAAACCATCGGGCCGGACAAATTGAACCAGCTGCGGCATATTTTGTTCCTGCATGACATCAACGGGGTTTACAACCTGATGCAGGGACACCGGAAAATTTTGGAGCCCAAATTCCAGATTGTAGAAGAGTCTTTGGAGCGGGAGCTGGGCGAGCTCGGCATAGCCAAATGGAGCAAGCCCAACGGCGGATACTTTGTGAACCTGGATGTGATGAACGGCTGCGCCAAGCGGGTGGTTTCCCTGTGCAAAGAGGCAGGTGTAGTCCTTACAGACGCAGGGGCCACGTTCCCTTACGGGGCAGACCCCAACGACAGCAACATCCGTGTAGCACCCACCTTCCCACCCCAAGAGGAACTGCGGCAGGCCATGCACCTGCTGTGCATCTGTGTGAAGCTGGCGGCTGCGGAAAAGCTGCTTTCCGACCGGCTGTAACAAAGTCTTCTCTATTCAGGGAGAAAGCGCACAAAATAGAAATAAGCAACTAAGGGGGCGATGCTTTTGGCATCAGCCCCCTTTTGTAGCTTCAGAAGAACCCTGCGTGCCCTCTGGAGAAGCTTCTTCCTCCTGGGAACAGGCTTTACAGGAAGCTTTCTCCTCTTTTAGAGCGGGCAGCGTGCCGATATCCCGCAGCGTGCCATACAGGGTGAACAAGCCCAGTACATAGAAGAGAATCCAAAAGTTTTTCCCCACCAGGGAAAAGTAAATCGCCGCCAAGGGCACCAGGGGATGCAGTTTCGTGGAAGAGGAGATCAAACGCGGTTCTATGGCCTGCCGGAGACAGGAAATCACTCCCCAGCCAATGAGAATGCCCAAAGCGCGTCCATATTCCCCTAAAAGGACCTGGTACAAGGCGACGGGAGCAAGAACGATTCCCGGCCCTAAAATGGGCAGCACGTCCGCCACCGCTGTGAGAATCCCCAGAAGAAGGGGATAGGGGATCCCTAAAATCGCCAGAATAATACAGGTCTCACAAAAGGTGAGAAAGTAGAGAAAAAAGTAAGAGAGCAGATATTTTCTTCCTGTTCCACCCGAGTGTTTGACAGCCGCCCGCACCTGTCGGATTGCCGAGGGAGAGAAGAAGCTCCGGCACCACCCTGTGAAAGCCTCCATGTCCCTGGCAAGGAAAAACGTGGCGCATACGGTCACGACCACCAGTGTAAACACCGTGGGGAGAGATGTGAGCACATCCAGCAGAGTAGCCAAACAACCCACCACAAAATCCATACTGCTTTGCAAAGCGTTCAGAATTTCCTGGCGATGCTGCTCCAAAAAGGACAGGTCCAACTTTTCCAAAAAAGCGCCGGCCTGTTTTAGAAAGTCCGCCACAGGCTTGGAAAATTGCTGAAATCCCTGTGCGGCGGAACGGCTCAAAAACTGGGAAATCTCCCGAATGGCAAGAAAACCCAGCAGGGAAAGAAGGCCAGCTGCCAATACCAGAACGCCTATGGTGGCGGTAAGAGAAGCGGCCCCTTTCGGAAGATGAAGATGTTTGCAGATCCACTGGATCACCGGCTGGATCATCCAGGCTAGAAGCAACCCCAGAAGAAAGGGAAGGGTGTAGAGAAACGTGTTTGCCCAGAGAAGGAAAAGCAACGTGTACCCAAGGAAAAACAGAAGCAAGGGGGCAAAGCGTTTCCATTGGCTTACATGAACGATGGTGTGTTCCCTCCCTTCACTTGGTCTCTTTTCCTAGTATGGGCCCGGCATGTAGATTTTACACAGGAGAGAAGAAAGTAACCCACAGCCAAGTCATGGGTCTTCTGGAACAGATTGCTTGCCGCCTCTGCAGAAAGTGTGGGTGGCCAGCGCTTTTTGAGGAAACAAAAAGATCCCCTTTGCGGGGATCCTCATTTCTCTTCACCAGTCAAAAGCCAGTAAACAGATACATTTAAAATATCGGACAGGGCCAGCAGCTCGAAATCTGTGACGAAACGAATCTGACCTTCCAGCTTAGAGAGACCAGAGGCGTTTAGATCTACCCCTCGCACCTGCAGCTGGGCAAGCAGCTCTTTTTGTTTCATACCTTGGCTTTTTCGGGCGGCTTCCACTCTGGCGCCGATCAGGTTTTTGTTGCCCAACGGTTGGCTTCGCAGCCGCATCCCACTCCCCTCCCAGTATACATAAATCTAGAACTTTTTATCATTATAAAAAAAGCCTAGAGAAAAATCAATGGGAATTTTTAAATTCTTTCAAGAAATCCCCCGGAAACTCCACAATTTTTTACGCAAAAGAAAATATCTTTTTACATCTAGACGGAAAGTAGAATATTTGCCCCAGTTAGTGCTGTACTTTTTTAAGGAAACTGGTATAATAAGGGGGAAGAAAACCGCCTTTTTTAAACTCTGAACACAGGGGAAGTGAGCGTATGAACCATTCCTTTCAGGAGCCCAACTTAACTATGCTGACAGACTTCTACGAGTTGACCATGGCAAACGGCTATTTTTCCAATGGGTTGCAAGACACCATTTGCTATTTTGACATGTTCTTCCGCAAGGTGCCGGACCATGGCGGCTTTGCCATTATGGCGGGCGTGGAACAGCTAGTGGAGTACTTGAAAAATCTCCGTTTTACAGAAGAGGACATTCAATACCTGCACGCGAAGCATATTTTTAACCGGGAATTTTTGGACTATCTGCGGAATTTTACATTCTCCTGTGATGTGTGGGCCATTCCAGAGGGGACGCCCATTTTCCCGGGGGAGCCCATTGTCACAGTGCGAGGTCCAGCTATCCAGGCCCAGTTTGTGGAGACCATGATTCTCCTGTGCATTAACCATCAAAGCCTGATTGCCACCAAGGCTAACCGTATCGCGCGGGCGGCCCAGGGCCGGGCGGTGATGGAATTTGGTTCCCGCCGCGCCCAAGGGTTCGACGGCGCCATGTACGGAGCCCGGGCAGCTTACATCGGCGGCTGTGTGGGCACGGCCTGCACCATCAGCGATCAGGTGTTCGGGGTTCCCGCCTTGGGCACCATGGCCCACAGCTGGGTACAGCTGTTTCCCAGCGAGTATGAGGCCTTTAAAGCGTACGCCCAAGAGTATCCTGCCAACTGCGTCCTGTTGGTAGACACCTACAATGTGTTAAAGTCCGGTGTGCCCAACGCCATCAAAGTTTTCAACGAGGTGCTGGTACCCCAGGGGTTCCGTCCCGCAGGCATTCGCATTGACAGCGGCGATATCACCTATTTGTCCCGTAAGGCCCGGAAAATGCTGGACGACGCCGGCTTTGAAGATTGCCCTATCTGTGCCTCCAATTCTCTGGACGAGTACATCATCCGGGATATGCTGATGCAAGGCGCCAAGGTGGACTCTTTCGGTGTAGGAGAGCGGCTGATCACCTCTGCTTCCGAGCCTGTGTTCGGCGGGGTGTACAAGCTGGCTGCCGTGGAAGATCCGGAAGGCCACATCACCCCCAAGATTAAAATCAGCGAAAACGTGGCTAAAATCACCACCCCGTGTTTCAAAAGTGTGTGGCGTCTCTTTGACCGGGAGACTGACAAAGCCATTGCCGATGTGATCACCTTGCACGACGAGATAATCGACGACGAGAAGCCCTATACCATCTTCGATCCCGACCACACATGGAAACGAAAAACCGTCGAGAACTTTACGGCCGTCTCTTTGCTGCAGCCACTTTTCAAAAACGGCCAGTGCGTCTACACACCTCGGGCTCTCAAAGCCATCAAAGCTTATTGCTTGGCCCAGGTGGATAATCTGTGGGAGGAAGTCACCCGTTTTGAAAACCCCCACAGCTACTATGTGGACCTGTCCCAAAAACTGTGGGACGAAAAGAACCGGCTCCTTTCTGAAAAAACCTATTGACAGAAAGCGGCAGATTCTTTTACAATAGTCCTTATGTGAGCAGGCTGGACGGTCGCGGGCGAAGGGGGAAACCCCTCGTCTGAGGAAAGTCCGGGCTTCCCAGGGCAAGGATAACGGCTAACCGCCGCCGGGGGCTAAGAGCTCACCGGCCCGTGGGAGACCACGGGGCCCTGTAAACCCTATCCGAAGCAACACCGTGGAGGAACATTCAGCGTAGCCCTGCGCGTTCCGAGGAGGTGGCGTGAGCCGGATGGCAACGTCCGGCCAAGATAGATGACTGTCCACGACAGAACCCGGCTTACAGGCCTGGTCACATGCTTACAAAAAAGAGCCCAGAGGAAATTTCCTCTGGGCTTTTCTCATACATCCTGGGCAGCAAAAGAGGTACCCCCATCCTCCAGAGTGAAAAGGAGTTGCCCCTCCTCTGCTTGACAGGTCATGGAAAGCTCTTCCGCTGCGGGATACTGGCCGGACAGGGAGGGGGCACAGCATAGAACGCTGCCAGTTTCCCCGGAAAGTGCCACTGTCATAGACCACGAGTTATGCTCGATCCCCAAGGACCCGCTTGCGCAGCCGGAGAACAGCAGTGCTGTTAGCACAAGAGCGATACGTCTCTTTTTCACTCTTTATCCCTTCCTCCCTCGAACTAACTTCCACAGAAAGAAGGCGGCCAGAGCCAAAGCTGCCATTCCAAAAATCAGCAGCACGGGGGAGAAGTTTACCGCGCTTTCCACCTGAATGCTGGTGCTGCCTTGGGCAAAACCAATGGCGTCCTCGGGCACCCAAGAATGCACAGGCCAAAGCATACCACACAGGCCACACAGGAGAGCACCAGCCCTGCCAGTTTTCCGCCAGATCGGGGCTTTTCTAACGAGAGCGCTATCCCAGCGGCGTATTCCTCCGGAGTGCCCAAGCGTTGGATGATTCCCTGTTCCGTCTCCCCGTGCTCCGCGCCCGAAGCGAAAATCTCCTCCAAATCTCGCAGGACCTCCCGCTTTTGTTTTCCAGGCAGGGAGAGTCGCCGTTTCACCTGCCGGATGTATTCCTCTTTCATGGGTACTCCTCCTTCCATTGCTGCAAAAAACCGTCCACACAGCTGGCGTATTCTCGCCAAAAAGCGGCCAACTCCTCCAAAGTTTTTCGGCCCTTGTCCGTCAAAGAGTAGTACTTCTTTGAGCCTCCATTGGCGGCGGCCGGTGCCAGACGAGTTTTCACCAGACCTTGCTCCTGCAGCCGGTACAAAATGGGATAGATGGTTCCCTCTCTGGCATAGCCCAGCACGTTGGCGCCCTGGTCATTGAGTTGCGTCAGGATCTCGTACCCATAGGTTTCCCGCTGGGCAATAAGGCACAGCAAGATCATTTCCAGAGCACCCTTTTTAAACTGTTGTACATAGCGTCCTTCCACAACATTCTCCTTTCCTTCACTATTTAGTATTGCTAAGTAGTATGGCATCAGTATAACCCCTCTCGCTGAAAAAGTCAAGAGGGGCTTACAGGTTTATTTTCCTTCCCAGTTTTTCAAAATCTCCTGGGCAGAACGGTCCATCTCCCACGCAAAGTCAGAGACATACTTCCGGTTGTAAAAGGCCTGTGCCTTGTCATCCGGGTAAAATTCCTGCAGTTCCTCTTCCGTCAGGTCGTGATAGCCATTTTCCATGACAATCATTTTCTGGGGGAAGCGGCTGGTCTGCCGGCGGTCCTTCTGCAGCTGGGTGGGGTAGCCAAACACCAGCATAGACACCGGCGCCACAAAGGGAGGCAGCTGGAACATCTTTTGATGTTCTTCCCACTGCTCGATGATGTCCCCAATATAGCAGGAGCCAATGCCCAGGCTTTCGGCAGCCACACAGGCACTGTGGGCGGCGATCACAGCGTCGTTGGTGGCTAAAATCAAATCGCTGAGACGGGGGTTGGGGATGTTCTCACAACCGGCTTGCTGAAACTTTCGCACCCATCGCCGGTAGTCTGCCAGAAACACCCACACCATAGGTGCCTTGGCTATAAAGGGCTGATGGTCGCAGGTTTCCGAGAGCTTTTCCTTGAGGGTTGGGTCGGTCACATCCAAAATGGAGTACAACATGGAATTTCCCGCGGTAGGGGCCCGCATGGCAGCCTGCAAAATGGCCTGCTTTTCCTCTGGACCAATGGGTCTGTCCTCAAAGGCCCGCACGGATTTCCGTTTCATCATACATTCCAGTGTTGGATTCATAGGGCTGTTCCTCTTTGGGGATTCATGAATTTATGGAAAAGCAAAGAGCCGCAGGTAGAAACCGTCCAGTTTAGGAGACATCCGCCGGCCCTGGCTGTCCGGCAGCTCTTCTCTTTTCTTTACTAGAAAGTATACCATAGGTGCCTCCTCTCTGTAAAGGAAAAGTGAAAACACTTACATTTTACAAAAGTGGAGGAACTTTTTCCTTTTTGCCTTTACAAACCGACGGCGACTGGTCTATAATCAAGTTGAGGACTGTGGGGAAGACGTTTCACGTGCTTTCGTGCGGCCTGCGAAAAATAAAGGAGTGTATTGGATCATGAAAGTAGCTGTCATTGGCTGCGGCACCATTGCCAATGCCGCCCATATCCCCTCTTACATGAACAACCCAGAGGCGGAGATCAAATATTTTTGCGACATTATCCCGGAGCGGGCCCAAGCCGCTGTGGAAAAATACGGCTGCGGCACGGCTGTGGTGGATTATCACGACGTGCTGGCAGATCCGGAAGTGGAAGCGGTGTCTGTGTGCACCCCCAACAATGTCCACCCTGTGATTGCCATAGACGCCCTGCGGGCCGGCAAAAACGTGCTGTGTGAGAAACCCGCCGCCCGCACCTATGCCGAAGCCCTGGAGATGCAGAAGGTCCAGCATGAGACCGGCAAAGTGCTCAATATCGGTGTGGTCAACCGTTTTAACGACGGCGTCAACCGCATCAAAGAGTATATCGACCAGGGAAAGCTGGGCAATATCCATCATGTGTATGTGAGCTTCCGGGCACACCGGTCCATTCCCGGTTTGGGCGGTGCTTTTACCACCAAGGAAATTGCCGGCGGCGGCGCCCTCATTGACTGGGGCGTTCACTATCTGGATATTGTCATGTACTGCTGTGGCGACCCCAAGGTGAAGACGGTTTCCGGCGAAACCTTCTGCAAGCTGGGCAAGGACATGAAAAACTATGTGTACACCGATATGTGGGCCGGTCCGCCCAAGTACAATGGCACCTACGATGTGGACGATTCCGTCACCGGGTTGATCCGCACAGAAGGGCCTGTCATCACCGTCAACGGAGCCTGGGCCCAGAACATTGGGGAGGAGGACCGTTACATCGACTTTATGGGCGATAAGGGCGGCATCCGTCTGCAGTACGGCGCCGACTTTACTGTGTACACCACGGAGAACAACGCCCTGGTTTCCTACACACCCAAGTTCCAAACCAGAGACATGTTCCAAAACGAAATCGACGCATTCCTGGATTGCATCAAGACCGGCAAGAAACTGCCCTCTCACATCGACACGGTGGTTGTCACGGCGGAGATGATGCAGGCCATCTACGATTCCGCGGAACAGCATAAGGAGATCTCCCTGCACTAACCCAGGGATTCTATAAGTTCGCCCAACCATCTGAAAATCCTGCAAAGGAGAGGATTTCCATGACAAAGACCAAGAAGAAGTGGACCGCACTTGCAGCGGCTGCAGCCTGTCTGGCACTGGTGTCCTTGGTAGGATGGCTGCACAGCCTACCGCCTGCCGCCTATCCGATTGTGGAGGACTATGCCGACGGCGTCCGCATCCAATCTTCCTTTGGGGGAGATGCCTGCTATGCGGTGGGCACAAATTCCATAGGAAAGCCTGCCTTTGTGGATCCGGAAGCAGCTTTGGCACAATTTCAGGAGAACCAGAAAGACAGTTTTGCCTGGCTGGCCGCAGAAAACGATCTGCCCCCGATCAGCTACAATTCCTTCCATCTCTACAAACAGTACGGATGGCAGACCATAGCAGAAGATCCCGCGTTGGCAGACGGGTGTCAGCTGATTTCCCAATTTATGGACATTTACGAGAACAGCTACCCGGTATAAACACCGACATAAGGAGAGGCTGTTCCCTCTGAAAGGAGCAATTTGCTATGTATCCCTTTTCCATCGGCGTCATGCTGGATTCCTTCCGCACAGACGTGAACACCGCTCTGGATAAAGCTCAGGCTTTGGGCGCCCAAGGCATTCAGGTATACGCCACTCGCGGGGAAATGTCCCCCAAGGAAATGACCCCGGAAAAGCGCCGGGAATTCTTGAAGGCAGTGAAGGACCATGGCCTGGTAATCTCCGCCCTGTGCGGCGACTTGGGCCAGGGGTTTGTCCATCCGGAAAAGAACCCGGCCTTGATTGAGGAATCCAAGCGGATTCTGGATCTGGCCAAAGACCTGGAAACCGACGTGGTGACCACCCATATCGGCGTAGTTCCGGAGGACACGGCCCATCCCCGCTACGGCATTATGCAGGATGCCTGCGGCCAGCTGGCCGCCTATGCGGATTCTTTGAACGCCCATTTCGCCATTGAGACGGGTCCGGAAAAAGCGGTCACGCTCAAGGGTTTCTTGGACGGCTTGCACTCCACCGGTGTGGCTGTGAACCTGGACCCGGCCAACTTTGTCATGGTCACCGGGGACGATCCGGTCCAGGCAGTGTATACGCTGAAGGATTACATCGTTCACACCCACGCAAAAGACGGCCGCCGTCTCCACTATGTGGACCCGGAGATTCTGTACGGCATGGTGGAATCCGACATGCTGAAGGACAACTCCTTTATTGAGCTGCCCCTGGGACAGGGCGATGTGGACTTCTCCAACTATCTGAAGGCTCTGCACGACGTTGGGTTTACTGGCTTCCTCACCATCGAGCGTGAGGTGGGCGATGACCCTGAAGGGGACATCCGCATGGCCGTCCAATTTTTGAAAAACCACATTTCTTAACAGGTTCTGCCACAAGGTGCCGTCATACAGTGCGACGGCACCTTTCTCTGTGGTATAGCCTCTCCTGAGCCGCGTATTTCCTGATTTCTTTTCCCGGGAAAAGGTTGTAAATCTCCAGCCGGTGTGATACAATCGCAACGACTTAAAAAGAAGCTGCATTTCCCTGCAGTTTGCTGGTAAACTATTTTGCGGAAAGCCTGTGGGGAAGCGGCCGCAAATACAAAAAAGTTGAGGGATGGACCATGGCAGTAGAACGCGAGAAAACCGGAAAACTCTTTACAGTTGCCAACATCAAAGCCTTTTTGTTGGTCAATTTGGGGATCCTGCTTTTGACGGTGGGCGTATACTTTTTCAAAATGCCCAACAATTTCACCACAGGAGGCGTCAGCGGGTTAGCCATTATTCTGGGCAGCGTGGTTCCCTTTCTTTCCACGGCCACGCTCATGTCTATTATCAATGTGGCTCTGCTGGTGGTAGGCTACTTGTTTTTAGGAAAGCAATTTGGCTTTTGGACCACCTATTGCAGCTTGATGTACTCTCTGGAAACCTGGCTGTTGGAAACGTTCTGCCCCATGGACGCCCCCTTTACCGACCAGCCCCTTTTGGAGCTGTGCTTTGCTATGATGCTTCCTGCGGTAGGCTCGGCCTTATTGTTTAACTACAACGCCTCTTCGGGGGGCACGGACATTGTGGCCATGATTTTAAAAAAATACACCAGTATTTCCGACATCGGAAAAGCGTTGTTTGCCAGTGACAGCCTGATTGCCTTAAGCTCCTTTTTCTTTTTCGGGGTGGAGACAGGTATGTTTTCCCTTCTGGGCCTATTTTTAAAGGCCTTTGTGGTGGATTCCGTAATCGAAAACATCAACCTGTGCAAATTCTTTTCCATCGTCACGTCCAAGCCCCAGGAGATTTGCGACTTTATCATTCGGGACCTGCACCGCAGCTCCACCGTGGTGGATGGGGAAGGCGCCTATTCTCACAAAGACCGAAAAGTGGTTCTCACCGCCGTGCGCCGGGGCGAGGCAGTGCGGCTCCGGCAAAAGTGCAAGGAGATCGACCCCCACTCTTTTATGTTCATCACAAACACCAGTGAAATCATCGGGAAGGGATTCCGTGCTGAATGATAGTTTTCAGGCTGCTTCGGCAGCCTGTTTTGCTGTGCTGCCCTTTTTTGGCTAAAATTTGGGTTTTTTCTTTTACGAAAAAGAACAGCAGCTTTTCTCCGGAGATAAATTGAAAAAACAGGGCGAGTGTGGTATCCTTGTAGAAAAAGGAAGGGAGGAGTCCCTGTGGAACATACATACCAGGAGGAGTTCCGAGCTATCTTTCAGCAGCACGTTACCAGACGGGGCGGAGAGCAGCTGTTGGAATGGCTAGAGAGCACTGATTTTTTTACAGCACCCGCCAGCACGAAATTTCACTGCGCCTGTGAATGCGGGTTGGTGATGCACAGCCTGAATGTCTATCAAACGCTGCGGCAGAAATATTTTGAGGAAGGGGATACCGAAGAGAGTTTCGCTCTTTGCGGGCTGCTTCACGACGTCTGTAAAGCCCAGTTTTATAAAATCTCCACCCGCAATGTAAAGAATGAAGAGACCGGCCAGTGGGAGAAGCGCCCCTATTACACGGTGGAGGATGCTTTCCCGTACGGGCACGGAGAAAAATCTGTTTATTTGATTGAGCGCTTCGTGCGCTTGAAACCAGCGGAAGCCATGGCGATTCGCTGGCACATGGGCGGTTTTGACGATTCCGTCAAGGGGGGAAGTTTTGCCATCAGCGCGGCGTTCGACCGCTATCCTCTTGCCGTTAAGCTGCACCTTGCAGACTTAGAGGCAACCTATCTGCAGGAGCATGGGACTTCCCAAGTTCGCCGCTGAATGGGGGAACACACATGGATGCCATCGTCACCTATGATTTGACAAAAGAATATGGGGAAAATGTGTCTTTGAGCGGAGTAAACCTCCAGGTGTCTCAAGGGGAGGCCTTCGCCTGTGTGGGAGGGAAAAACAGCGGGAAAACCACCCTGATTCGTTTGCTTTCTGGACTGACCAGGCCCACCTTTGGAGAGTGCTCGGTTTTAGGGCTTTCCCCGTCCCATGAACCCCAGCGGCTGCACCAAATGGTGGGCACAGTGCTCACGGAGGCGAAGCTGTACGGCGCCATGACTTTGTGGGAAAACCTGCGTTTTTTTGCAGGCCTTCACGGCATGGATGACAACGGCGCCTTGGAGCGTTCCTCCTTTTTACTGCACAAGCTGGATATCTGGGAAGGCAGAGATATGCGGGTGGACGCTCTCCCCACAGGGGTGGTGCGCCGCGCTTCTTTGGCCAGAGCGTTGATGCACAGCCCTCGTGCTTTATTGGTCGACGAACCCTCTGGCGGCCTGGATCTGGAAACTGCCGGAGCCATTCGGGAGATGCTCTCCTGCGTGGCACAGGAAGAAGGTGTGACACTGTTCCTCTGTACAGGCAATATGGCCTTTGCACAGCTGGTGTGCGCCAATTACGGCATTTTAAAGGATGGGGTTCTTCTGGCAAAGGGAAACTTGGACAGTTTGCGCCGGGGGGCGGGGATCCAATTTCGAGCCCAGCTGCGGCTGTGTGAGGAAAGCCGCACCCCGGCAGGGTTTTCTCGGAACGGCCCCTATTGGGAAAAAGAAATCGCTGCAGAAAAAGCCATGCCGGAAATTATCTCCCGCATGGTAGGGGAGGGCTTCTCTCTGCTGGAAGCCCGCATTCTCTCGCCTACACTGGAGGAGATCTATACCGCTTACGTAACAGGAGGCAGAAGGGAGGTGCTCCGCGAAAATGAGACAGGAGAAAGTGAGGAACCGGAGCGGGAGTCCGACCAGGAGTCCAGCACCCGCCCGGAGGAATTCCAGCAGGAGAATGTCCCCGGAGGGGACTCGGGTCCAGCCTCGCCGGAAGGTTCCGGAGAAGACGAACCGATTTGATGTACGCCGTCTCTTTTCTTCTGCGGAAATTGTGCTGGTTGGCAAGGATCTGGGGGCCATCTGGCGCAGCAAGGGCACACGGGCCCTTTTGATGCTTCTGCCGGCACTGCTTTCTGTGGGAGTACCGCTGCTCTATTCCGTGATCATCAGCCTTCTTCCTTTGGAGGGAGATCTCTCCTTTCCGCCCAAACTTGCCGCCATGTTGGATAACCCAGAAGGCTATGGATACCGGCAGTTGTGGATGGGTGCTTTTACCACTCTTTTGTGCCCGCTTTTGTTTCTCTGCATCCCCATTGTCTGTTCGGTTACAGCAGCCTCTCAGATTCTTGTGGAGGAGAAAAAGAGCGGCACTTTGACCACCCTATTTCTCTCCGCCATGGATGCCCGGTCGCTCTTCCACGCAAAAGTGACTTGCTGCACATTGCTGTCCGTGGCAATCTCCCTGCTATCCTTTGTGGCCTTTGCCATTACGGTTTCCGTTGCAGATGTATCGATAGGAGCCCCGTATTTTCTAAATTTTGAATGGATTGTGTGTCTGGTGCTGCTGATGCCCGTTATCGCCCTATTCTCTGTGGTTTTTGTCAGTTGGGAGCTGCCCAGGGTCCAAACTTCGGGAGAGGCCATGCAGACCATGGGGTATCTGCTGCTTCCTCTGCTCCTGCTGTATCTGGTGCAGTTTACGGGCATCTTTCGCATTACCGTGCCATTTTTGTTGGGATTGGTCCTTCTGTTGGCAATTTTAACTGTGCTGCTTTTTAACCTCTCCAGCCGCCAGTTCCAACCGGAACACTTCTTGGCCCAGCCGCCGGAGGATTGAATTTTCTTTTCTCGCGGAGTGGGAAGAAGCCATGCTCTTTCCCAGTGGAGAGAGCTTTCATAGACCTGGCGGAAAAACAGGGATAATCTTGACAAGCGCTGACGAATCTGATAAATTTAATAAGAAATATAGTTTTTGATTTTGTGATGAAAGGAAGATCTAAGAGTTTATGGAAATTCATTACACACCCAAAGGGGTATGTTCCCGGAATATCGATATCGTCGTGGAAGACGGCGTCATTCAATCTGTTACATTTACCGGCGGCTGCAACGGCAACACACAGGGTGTCGCCGCTCTGGCCCGTGGAATGAAAGTGCAGGACTATTTGGACCGCTGCAAGGGCATTCATTGCGGGGCGCGTCCTACTTCTTGCCCGGACCAGTTGGCGCAGGCGCTTTCCCAAGCCATAGAAGAAGGGAAAATTTCGATTTAAGCGATATGGATTGTGCAAGAGAGTTCCCGACGCAGTTTGTGTGTGCAGGGAACTCTTTCCTGTACAAGGAAAAGGACTTTTTTTATTGTAGTTCAATCGGGAAGAAATCGTGCGAAAAGGGAAGCTTTTTGTACCAAATTTAGTGTATACTTTCTCAAATAAGGCCTCTCGTCTTTAACCAATGGAAGTATAGGTGCGAGGGGTTCTCTGATTGAGGGGAATGGCGAGGGTGCATGAGAATTCTGTTTGTGGGCAATTACGATACGGCAGGCCACTATGTGGCTACCAGATTGTATCGCGAGGGACACCACGTCTGTTGGCTGACACAAGAAAAGCAAAAGAAGCTTTGGGATCACCGGATTTTGGGAAAAGTATACCGTCGCCTCATTCATTACCGAACTTGTCGGCAGATTCTTCAGGGAGAATCCATCGATTGTATCGTCTTTTTAACCAGTTTTTGGAGAGAACCCCATTTGGCAAAGGAGCGGGAAAGTATGTCTGGGGTTATTTGGCCATAATTTTGTGTTTTGGTTCAGCGATTACCGGATTGAAGTCATTGACCATACCCTGGTGCAATATCGAGGAAGCTATGAGTCTTAAAGTTTCCTGAGAGTAGACTGACGCTTGGGCGTGAGTCTATTTTCTTTTTAGGAAAGCAACAACAAAAGCCGGTGGAAGAAAAGCTTTACTCCAGCCTACACAAAAAGCAAGTGGAGAGAGCCAGCAAAGGCTCTCTCCACTCGTGGGCATCTCTTTTCATAGGCGCCCGTGGGGTGGGGCAGGAACGCTCACGCTGCCTGCCTCAGAATTTGGTGGGCCGAAGTTTGGTTAGCAGCCGCAGCCGTTGTTGCAGCCACAATCATTGTTCCCATTGAAGCCGAACCCACTGCCGCCACTGCAGCAGCACAGAAGGATGAGGATGATGATGAGCCAAGTGCAGTTACCGTTACACATGGAAGATTGCCTCCTTTCAAGTTACACTCTATCTTATGGCATCCGGAAAAAAGTGTTACAGAAGCAAAAGGCTTTACAGCAGATTTTTTAAACTTACAAAAATAAAAGAAAACAAGAGATTTTGCGAGATAAAAGGAGGTAATTTCGCCTCCTTTTTCTTGATTGACTTTCTTTGACCTTGATTTTCCGAAGAGATCCGATATAATAAAAGTCAAAGAAAGTCAAAGACAAATAAAATTGGCCTAATGGGAGGAAAGGTGAGATGAAATGCGTATTAGTGACAGCGTTGCAAAATACATTGTAGACCTATTAAACCAGGAAAACGGAACAGCTGAAATTCAGCGCAATGAGCTGGCCAACAGCCTGGGCTGCGTTCCCAGCCAGATCAACTACGTGCTGACCTCCCGATTCACCCCGGAACAGGGGTATATTGTAGAGAGCCGGCGAGGCGGCGGCGGGTATATCCGCATCACCCGCATGCGGCTTTCCAAGTCGGATATGATCATGCACATTGTAAACAGCGTGGGCGATAGCTTGGACGCCGCCACTGCCCGAGCTATGACAGGGAACTTGCTGCAAAGCGGCATGCTGGACAACTCCAGCGCCGCACTCATTCGGGCGGCGTGTTCCGAGCAGTCTCTGGCGGCTGTGCCCAAGGAACTGCGCGATGTGGTGCGGGCGGCCATCTATAAGAATATGTTGTTGTCTACCAGGACATAAAGGGGGAATTTGCATGCTGTGTCAATCCTGTGGGAAACATCCCGCTACAACCCATATCAAAACCATTGTCAATGGAAAATTAACGGAATATCATCTGTGCAGCGAGTGTGCCCAAAAGGAGGGACACTTGCATCTCTACAACAGCTGGAATATGGACTTGGGAAATCTGTTGGGCGGTTTTTTGGGAAAAGCCGCTCCGGGTGTTCAAGTGACCCGGTGCCCCAGTTGTGGAGCCAGCTTTGAGGAAATCTCCCAATCCGGTAAAATCGGGTGTGCGGAGTGCTACAAAACTTTTCGCAGCCAGCTGGTCCCCATGATTCAGAGAATTCACGGGACGACGCAACATAAGGGCAAAGTGCCCGGGGGATCTGCTCTGCGCCTGACAGGCGGGCAAAGCGCCATGATGCCTGTACAGGAATCCCCTCTGGAAGAGAAAAAGCGTCTGCTGAAGCAGGCGGTAGAACAGCAAGACTACGAAACCGCTGCCGTACTGCGGGATGAGATCAAGGAGATGGAAAGCCATGACTAACACTGCGAAAAAATGGTATGAAAAAGCCGGAAACTGCGGCGACGTTGTGTGCAGCACCCGTGTTCGTCTGGCTCGAAATATAAAGCAATTTCCCTTTCCCTCGAGGGCAACGGCCAAACAACGGGAGGCCGTGGAACAGCAGGTTCGGGACGCACTTCTCTCCGGAAACAGCATCCTCTCCAAAGAGTTTCGTTTTCTGCCTTTAGAAAACGCCTCGGAAGAAGAGGCGGTCTCCCTGGTAGAACGGCACATCCTCAGCCCCGAATTTATTTCCAGCCGTAAGGGAAAAGCTGCTCTTATTTCCGAAGACGAGAGCATTTCCATTATGATCAATGAAGAGGACCATTTGCGCATTCAGGTGCTGCGGGAAGGCTTGTCTCTGCAAGAGGCAGCCGAAACAGCCGACCGCATTGACACCTTGCTCAGCGAATCTCTGGATTTTGCGTACGATGCGGAATTTGGCTATTTAACCCAGTGTCCCACCAACCTGGGCACAGGGATGCGCGCTTCCGTGATGCTGCACCTGCCCGCATTAACAGAAAGCGGAGCCATGCCTAGAATTAGCTCCAATTTATCCAAACTGGGATTGACTATGCGGGGCACCTACGGGGAAGGCAGTAAAATCGTAGGAGGGCTGTACCAGCTTTCCAATCAGATTACCCTGGGCCTCAGCGAGAAGGAAGCCATAGAAAATCTGCAAAGTATCACCGTGCAGCTGATGGAGGAAGAGCGTAAAGCCCGGGCGCAAATGAGTGAGGATATCGCCTGGCAGGACAAAATTGACCGGGCAGCCGGCATTTGTAAAACGGCGCGGGTGCTCTCCAGCAGCGAGTTTATGGATCTGCTTTCCTATATACGGTTCGGTATTTCCACCGGGGTGCTCCAGGGAATCTCAACCGAAGAGCTCAATACCCTTATGATAAACACGCAGCCGGCTACCTTAATGGCGAAAGCCGGCAAACAGTTGGATCAAAATGAACGCGACGTGCTTCGGGCCCAAATGGTCCGAGAGTTTTGCAAAAAGATCAAGGAGTGATCGCTTTATGACCTATCGTTTCAACGGATTTACAGAAAAAGCAAACAACGCCATGAATTTGGCGATTTCCTCAGCTGAGGGATTGGGCCACGATTATGTGGGCAGCGAGCACATTATGCTGGGCCTGTTAAAAGAAGGCACAGGTGTGGCTTATGCGGTGCTAAATAAAATGGGCGTTACGGCGGAAGCCTTCGAAAAGCTGATCCGCGAGCGGATTGGCGCAGGTGAGCCCACCGTTTTGTCTCCGGACGCCTTTACGCCCCGTACAAAACGGATTCTGCAAGTGGCTGCTCTGGCGGGAGCCCAGCTGCACAATGCTTATGTGGGAACCGAGCATTTGCTCATTGCCATCATTGAAGACGGCCAGAGCTATGCCATGCGTTTCCTGCAAATTTTGGGGGCAGATCCCAACCGCATTGTGGCGGAGCTTTCCGCCATGCTCAACAACGCTTCCTTTGGTAACAAGAGCGAAGCAGGCTCTCATAGCGAGGAAGGCAAACAAGGCGGGAAAGCCTTGGATCAGTTTGGCCGGGATCTGACGCAACTGGCCGCCCAGGGAAAAATTGACCCTGTGATTGGCCGCCAGACGGAAATCGAGCGTGTCATTCAGATTTTGTGCCGCCGGACCAAGAACAACCCAGTGCTCATCGGGGAACCTGGCGTTGGCAAAACGGCTGTGGCAGAAGGGCTTGCTCTAAAAATCCAGGCAGGTGAAGTCCCCGAACTGCTGAAAAACAAACGGTTAATTTCTCTGGATCTGACAGGAATGGTGGCCGGCACCAAATACCGGGGCGACTTTGAAGAGCGCATTAAAAGCGCCATTGATGAGGTAAAGGCAGACGGCAACATCATCCTCTTTATCGATGAACTGCACACCATCATCGGCGCCGGTTCCGCAGAAGGATCTGCAGACGCTGCCAATATTTTAAAGCCGGCTTTGGCCCGAGGAGATTTCCAAGTTATCGGCGCCACCACCATCAATGAATACCGCAAGCACATCGAAAAAGACGCCGCTCTGGAGCGCCGGTTCCAACCTGTTATGGTTGGCGAGCCTTCCGAAGAGGAGGCTGTGCAGATCCTGAAAGGCTTGAAGGACCGCTATGAGGCCCATCATAAAGTGCAGATTACCGATGAGGCCATCGATGCGGCGGTGAAGCTTTCCGCTCGTTATATCTCCGACCGGTACCTGCCCGATAAAGCCATTGACTTGATTGACGAAGCGGCTTCCCGCGTACGGTTGCGCACCTTTACTGCGCCGGACGATTTGCAAGACTTGGAAAAGAAAATCAAAGAGATTGAGATCGATAAGGCGGCAGCGGTCAATGCCCAGGACTTTGAACAAGCAGCCTCCTTGCGGGATAAGGAAAAAGAGCTGCAAGAGCAGCTGGAGCGTGCCAAAGACGAGTGGAGCGCCAAGAACGAGCGGAGCAACAGCGTGGTGGTTCCCGGGGACATTGCCGATATTGTATCCATGTGGACGGGAGTTCCTGTCACACAGCTGACAGAGGAAGAAAGCGCCCGGCTGCTGCGTTTGGAGGAAACGCTGCACAAGCGTGTCATTGGCCAGGACGAAGCTGTAACTGCCATTGCAAAAGCCATTCGCAGAGGTCGCGTGGGCTTAAAGGACAAAAACCGGCCCATTGGATCCTTCATTTTTTTAGGGCCTACCGGCGTAGGGAAAACAGAACTTTGTAAGGCCCTTGCCGAAGCCATGTTTGGCGACGAAAAAGCCATGATCCGGTTCGATATGTCCGAATACATGGAGAAGCACACGGTCTCCCGCCTGGTGGGGTCTCCTCCCGGCTATGTGGGCTTTGACGAAGGCGGTCAGCTGACCGAGGCAGTGCGTACCAAGCCCTATTCGGTAGTGCTGTTTGACGAAATTGAAAAGGCCCATCCGGATGTCTTCAATATCCTTCTGCAGATTTTGGAAGACGGGCGTGTCACAGATTCTCAGGGCAAAACGGTGGACTTTAAAAACACGGTGATCATTATGACCTCTAACGTAGGGGCAAGAATGATTACAGAAAAGCAGAAGAGCCTGGGATTCAGCCAGATCGATTCCAGGGAGGCTGCCGAAGAGGCGGACTTTGAAAAGACCAAAGAACTGGTGATGGGTGAGCTGAAGTCCCTGTTCCGTCCGGAGTTCCTCAACCGTGTGGACGACATCATCGTGTTCCACAAGCTGACCAAAGAGGATACCCAGCAAATTGCCCGCAAGATGCTCCTCTCCCTCCGGCAAAAGCTGCAGGACATGGACATTGCCATGGACTTTACCGACGCTGCCGTGGCGGCAGTGGCCGACAAAGGGTACGATCCCACCTATGGCGCCCGTCCTCTGCGCCGGGTAATTCAAAGCCAGGTGGAGGACCCCGTCTCGGAAAAAATGCTGGATGGCTCTGTAAAAGCGAACCAATCCTATCAGTGTGATTATCGAGAGGGAAAGTTTGTGTTTGAGCCGAAGGCATCTGTTGTGGAGAAGTAAACTACAAGTATAAAACAGGACGCCCCGTTTGAAAAAAGATCAAACGGGGCGTCTTTCTGTTATAGATGGGGCTCTCGAAAATGGGTGACAATATGTTTTTCGCAGGGTACGGGGGAGTAGACAAACTCGTCCATGTGGTCTCCCTGGAAAAAATAGGTGGGAGGAGCCGGTTTGCGGCGTTCCCCGTCAAAAGTTTCAATGATGATCAGTTTCACCTTCATTCTGGCCGGCAGAATACTTTTGATAAACACACTGGCCTGCTGCCCTGGAAAAACATTTTCCTTCAGCTCTGCAAGGCCTGCCAGGTTAGGGGTCAGTTCCACAAAAACCCCGTAACTCTCAATGCTTCGGATAATGCCGCCCACTGTCTCACCAGGCCGGAATCGAGCGGCGTTTTCTTCCCAGGTTCCCAAAAGCTCTTTATGAGACAGCGTCACTCTGCTCCTGTCCCGGCATTTAACCAAGGCGCGGATGTCCATGCCCACTAAAAACCGTTCCCTGGGATGCTCAATGCGGGATACGGAGATAGAATCAATGGGGAGCAGAGAAACAATACCGCAGCCAATATCTGCGAAAACCCCAAAAGGTTCAATATGGGTGATTCTGGCGTCCAACACATCGCCTGGCGTAAGGGAACAGATAAACTCCTCCCGGCATTTTTCCTGGGCTGCTCTGCGGGAAAGAAGGGCGGTAATTCTCCCATATTCGTCTCGAATAAAGTCCTGCACCAAGAAGCAAACAGGCCGGTTTACACGGGAGAGAATGGCTATATCCCGAACGCTGCCGTCCCGAATGCCAATGGCGCCTTCCTCTCTGGGAATCACTCCTCTCATGAATTTAAAATCCACAATCAGGTTGTGTTTGCTATCGCACATAATGGCCTTCGCCTCAAGAATCTTCCCGTCCCGCATCGCCTCTGCCAGAGAGGCGGGGGATTGGGTGGCAGCCCGATTTTCAAAGGTGTCCAACAAATGACCTTCCGGGTAAAATTTCATGGTCCTTCTCTTCCTTTCTCTGTAAGGGGAGCCGCTGTGTGTGCGGCAGTTTGGGAGATCTCCCCTGGAATACAGAGATGTATATGAGTTTTTTATAAGGAAAATACCCGGGGAAACAGTTGCATCTTTTTCCCATTTAGGGTACAATGGAAGCCGATTTTCAAAAGAGAGGAATTCTGCTATGAAACGAAAAATTCTTACAGGGCTCTGTGTCCTTATGGCAGCCTGTCTGCTGACGGGCTGCAGCGGGGAACCCACCGCCGAAACCACCACATCCAGCGGTTCGAATAGTTCCGAAGTTTCTTCCCAAGAAGAGGCAGAAAGTTCCCAGGAGAGCGCCGGCGCCGCTGTCACCACAGCAGACGGGGAGCTGATTCCCCAGTCTGATTTGGTGCCCGAAGAGAACGGGGAGCCTGTGGGGTATCAGTTAGAACTTCCCCAAGAAGGGGAGGAGATTGCGGTCATCACCATGGAGTCGGGCGAGGTCATCAAACTTCGCTTCTTCCCGGATGAGGCCCCCAAAGCTGTCTACAGCTTTAAAGTTCACGCCAGACAGGGCTATTACGACGGCCTAACTTTCCATCGGATTGTGGAAGGCTTTATGATTCAGGGCGGCGACCCCTCGGGAGACGGCACAGGCGGTGAAAGCGTGTGGGGAGAACCCTTCGCAGATGAGTTCCAGCCTAACTTGGTAAACATCGACGG
Source organism: uncultured Neglectibacter sp. (assembly GCA_904374805.1). Taxonomy (GTDB): domain Bacteria; phylum Bacillota; class Clostridia; order Oscillospirales; family Acutalibacteraceae; genus Acutalibacter; species Acutalibacter pullicola. Next base: position 51,661 of record CAJFEW010000002.1, on the reverse strand, counting down.
TGCTGTAGCCATGGCCAACGCAGGCGCAGATACAAACGGCAGCCAGTTTTTCATCAACGCCACCGGTGGTTTGTCCCAGGATTGGGAGTATTTCCAAGGCGGCTTTGACGCCTACAAATCGGATCCCGACAGCTTTAACTACCTGTTTGGCAACTGGGTAGATATGGATAAATCCACCCAGGAGGTCCAGGATCTGTACACAGAGCATGGGGGAAACCCCACCTTAGACGGCTATTACAGCACCCAGGGCACCGGTCACACGGTATTTGCCCAGGTCTTTGAAGGTATGGACTACGTGTACACCCTCTCCCAGGTAGAGACCGATTCCTCCACCAATAAGCCGCTCACCGATGTGGTGATGCAGTCTGTTGAAATCGTCCCTTACGAAGCAGAGTAACGCATACGGCAAATTCCACGGAAAGAAAATCCCCCAAACCACTTTGCATAGGAGAGGTTTGGGGGAATTTTTTACAGAGAATCGGACGTGTTTTTTTGCTCGGCCTGGGCCAGTTTGTAGGAAAGGGTCATCAAGCTGTCATTCATGTGGACGTTTTCTACGATGGCGTCTGGGTGCTTCATCAGAATGTCGTAGTGGCTGAAATTCCAAAAAGAACGGATTCCCAGTGCAAACAAGTGATCTGAAACGGCCTCCACCTGTTCCTGCGGAATACAGAGGATCGCCATCAAGGGGTGCCGTTCCCGGTAAAACTCTTCGATTCCGGCAAAATCCAGCACCTTAAATCCGCTGATCGTTCGCCCAATGACAGTCGGGGCATTGTCGAACACACCAATTAAAGAAAAGCCAAGCTGCTCAAAGGGCATGTGCCCTGTAATAGCCCTGCCAAGGTTACCAGCCCCCACCAAAATGCAGGGATGGCGCTTTTGAATACCGAGTATTTTTTCAATTTCCTCACAGAGCTGTGCCGCATTGTAACCGTATCCCTGCTGGCCAAAACCGCCAAAACAGTTAAAGTCCTGCCGGATTTGGGAGGCGGTAAAGCCCATTTTCTCCGAGAGCTCTTTGGAGGAGATTCTAGTTTCCCCCTTTTTAGCTAGCTCCGAGAGAAAACGGTAATAGCGTGGCAGACGGCGAATGACCGACATGGAAACATTTTGTTTTTTGGGTGTCATAATGTGCCTTCTTGTCTATGGGATTGTTTACAGCATTTCCTTCAAACGGTCGTTGATGGCCAGAAGGAAACCTTCCGTATCCACACGCTGAATGTCGGGCAGGGTGGACATAGAGGCCAGATCGCCAGTCATGATGCCGGCTTCGATTGTGGCAATGGTGGCAGCTTCCAGCTTGTCCGCAAAGGCGGCAAGCTCTTGGTTACCGTCCAATTCGCCGCGCTTGCGCAGTGCGCCGGTCCAGGCAAAGAGGGTGGCTACAGAATTGGTGGAGGTTTTCTCTCCCTTTAAGTACTTGTAATAATGGCGCTGTACCGTGCCGTGAGCTGCCTCATACTCGCAGGTGCCGTCCGGGGCAACCAGCACAGAGGTCATCATAGCAAGAGAGCCAAAAGCCGTGGCCACCATATCGCTCATCACGTCGCCGTCGTAGTTTTTGCAAGCCCAGATAAAGCCGCCTTCACTGCGGACAACACGTGCTACCGCATCATCGATCAACGTGTAGAAATAGGTAATACCCGACTTTTCAAATTTTTCTGCATACTCCGCGTCGTAGATTTCCTGGAAAATATCCTTGAAGCGGTGGTCGTACTTCTTGGAGATGGTATCTTTCGTAGCAAACCACAGATCCTGCTTGGTGTCTAAGGCAAAGTTAAAGCAGGAACGGGCGAAACTTTCAATGCTCTTATCCGTGTTGTGGAGACCTTGGATAATACCGGAGCCGTCAAACGTATGAATGAGGTATTTTTCCTCTGTGCCGTCCTCTTTTGTCACCAGCAGCTCTGCTTTGGCGCCAGCAGGCACTTGCGCCTCCACGTTTTTGTACACGTCGCCGTAGGCGTGACGGGCAATGGTGATGGGCTTGCGCCAACCCGGGATAAAGGGCGTGATGCCCCGCACCAAAATGGGGGTACGGAACACAGTGCCGTCTAAAATGGCACGGATGGTGGCGTTGGGAGACTTCCACATCTCCTTCAGATGGTATTCCTCCATGCGGGCAGCATTGGGGGTAATGGTGGCGCACTTCACAGCGACCCCATATTTTTTCGTGGCTTCCGCCGAGTCGATGGTCACTTGGTCGTTGGTCTTATCCCGATTTTCCAAACCTAAATCGTAGTATTCCGTGTTCAAATCCACATACGGCGAAAGGAGAATATCCTTGATCATCTTCCAGATGACCCGGGTCATCTCATCGCCGTCCATTTCCACCAGCGGGGTTTTCATGGGGATTTTCTTGTATGCAGCCATAAAAAATTCCTCCCTTTCTATTGCGATACAATTTCACTTTGTAGAACAAACAGGTTATTAACCTATTATCTCCTAAAAGCATGGTTCTGTCAATCCACATTCCCTTTTTACAGGAACGCCATCTCTTTGAGAAGGAAGATAAACAAAAACATGGTCACAATGGAGAAAATGGAGCTGAAGACCACCAGCTGGCCCGCCAGAGCATGGTCTCCGCCCATTTGCTGGGCCATGGTAAAGGAAGATACAGCAATAGGTGCGCCGAACACCGTGAGCAAAACCGCAAGCGGAGCGTCCCGGAAGCCCAGTAAAAGTGCAATGCCTAAAAACAGGACCGGAAAAAACACCAGCTTGCATCCCAAAACAAGGGAGAGCTCCCGCGCATACTTCCCCACGTCTCCAAAATTGAAAGACGCGCCTAAGATTATAAACGCAAGCGGAGTGGCTATACCGGAGATGTCGGAAACCGTTTCATACAAAACCGTGGGAAGTTCTATGTGGAACAGCAGGAAAAGAACGCCAACTACCGATCCAATAATGAGAGGGTTCGTAACAATGCCCAGCAGTATTTTCAAAATGTTGGGCCGTCTGCCGTTGAAGATTTCCAGGGAGATGACCGCCAGCACATTGTACAGTGGAATGATCACCGCAATGAGAATGGCTGCCAAGCCTGCGGCTTGCTCCCCAAAAAGTGCAGTACTAATGGGAATGCCAAACAAAACAAAATTGCTGCGGAACATGCCTTGCAGCATAACACCGCGGCGGGAATTTTCCTTTTCCACTAAAATGACCAAGCACAGAGAAAGGACAAATTGAATGAGCACGCCGGCAACTGCATAGAGAAGCAGCTTAGAGTTAAAGCTTTCTGCCAGCTCTGTGTTATAGATATTGAGAAAAACCAACAGGGGCAGGAATATCTTAAAAATGACGCTGTTTACCTGTTTCACGGAGGTTTCATTCATCATGCCCGTCCGCTTGATGATGTAGCCAATGGCCATTAAGAAAAATAAAGGAAGTACAATCTCCAAGGATATAAATAAACTTTCCACGAACCGATCCACCCTCTCCTCCACGGATTTTACAAAATTATACCACTTACGTGGAGAATAGGCAAATTAAACTTCTAAAGAGAAATCCGTGCCCCTGGCTTGCTCTGGGGCAAAACAAATGGTATAATAAATTCTTGAGGTTGGAGCCATGCTATTCGCGGGAAAGTTTTTTCTTCCCTGCATGATTGCCCCTTTTTTCTGGCAGACTATCCCTTGTAAAGGAGGATCTTGCCATGAAGAAGGAAGATGAGAAAAGATTGCGCGGCCTTGTTCGAAACGCCTTAGAGGAAAGCGGGGAAGAGCCCGCTCCCGTTTCACCGGCTCCGTCGCCTTCCTATGCGGAAGACGGGTCCGTGACCACCCATTGCAACGGACACACCATTCACTGCCTCACCATTATTGGGCAGATTGAAGGCCACTATATTTTGCCTTCCCAAAATAAAACCACAAAGTATGAACATGTGATTCCCCAAATTGTGGCAGTGGAGGAAGACCCCCACATTGACGGCCTGCTCATGCTTTTGAACACGGTGGGGGGAGATGTAGAAGCCGGGCTGGCCTTGGCGGAGCTTGTGGCAGGCATGAAGAAACCCACGGTTTCTTTGGTGCTGGGCGGAGGCCATTCCATTGGTGTTCCGCTGGCAGTGGCGGCAAAGCGATCCTTTATTGCAGAATCCGCCTCTATGACCATTCATCCGGTGCGGATGAATGGGCTTGTGTTAGGAATTCCCCAAACCCTGGAGTATTTTCGCCGCATGCAGGACCGTATCACAAATTTTGTCACGCAGAATTCTGCGATCAGCAAAGAGCGGTTTATGAGCTTAGCTATGAACACTCAGGAACTTGTCATGGACGTGGGAACGGTCTTGGACGGTCCCGACGCTGTGGAGGAAGGTCTTATTGATGGGTTGGGCTCTCTGTCCGACGCTATGGATTGCCTGGAGAAGATGATCGATCGGGGGCGAAAGCGCCGAGCCAATGTGGAAAAGAAAAAGAAAGGGTGAACCCTTGCAAGTGGCGGGAAAACCCGCCGCTACATACAGGCAAATGCGGTAAGACACGCCGGCAAGGGATCCATTGTTTTTGAAAAACCAACGGAGAGCTTTGGCTCAAAAGAACGGAGGAAGAAGCGTTGCCTGCAAAAAAAACAGCGGCGAAAACAGCCGCAAAAAAGAGGAAGCCAGCGCCCCGAAAAACGGCGTCGGCTTCTTCCGCGAAAAAAAGAAGCGGTACTCGTGGAAGAAAACAGGGAGCTGCTCCCCCTGTAACTGCAGAGGCCATACGCCAAAAAAACCAAATCCGCGCCGTGGTCCTCTTTGCCTGTGCGATCTTGTTAGGGTGTTTGGTTTTAATTCCAGGGGATAACCTGTGGCTATGGGCACACAACGCTATTTTGGGCCTATTTGGCAGTTGGGCTTTGTTGTGGCCTGTCCTGATGGTCTATGTGGCCGTGATCACAGCCCTAGACAAGCCCCGGGGCTCCATCAGCGGAAAAGTTTGGATGACCGTGGTGGTAATCGTCCTTTTCTGCGCCACGGGGTTTATTTTCAGCGGCAGAAATATCCCGGAAAACTTGAACTTCGGCGAATACATAGCTCATCTGTACACGGAGAATAACGGTACAGGAGGCGGCGTCCTGGGCGGACTTATCGGCCTGCCCCTGCTCCAAGCTGCCGGTGTGATAGGAGCTCGTATTATCGTTGTTTTACTGCTGTTCGTAGCGGTTATGATTCTCACAGGCACTACCTTGCTGGGGCTGTTCCGAACCATAAAAAAACCCGTGGATGTTATGAGTGAAGGGCTGCAAAACGCCCGGCAGCGCCGGGAAGAGGAGAGGGAAATTCTGGAGGAGTATTACGAGGAGGAAGCCCCTCTTCCGGCACACCCGGTGCGTTCCGATTTCGTCAATCCCTTTCCCAAGCCTCCAGAAAAGAAGAGGCCGGAAAAGCCTAAGAAAAATGAGAAGTTAGATCGCCTGAAAGCCGCCTTTGGCGTGGAAGAAGAGGCGCCGGAAGAACCTCCCACTCCCGAGCAGCAAATTCAAAAGGGCGCCTTAGAATTGGAGCAGGCCGTAGAAGAGCTGGAGGAAATACATATCCCTGCTGTTCCGGTGAATACCGTGCACACCCCTCTCCCCAAAGAGCCGAGCATTCCCTTAGAAGAGCCGCGGCAAGGGAAAGAAGACGAACCGGCACCCCCTTCCGTTACACCCCCTGTTCCCGATGAGGTGCAAAAGCTTACGGAAAAGTTCATGGAGGAGAAAGAGCGGAAGGACAAACGGGAAGCCACTCCAGCCCAACAGGCGAAATACGCCTCTGTGGAACCGGCAAAAGCGTATTGCTTCCCGCCTGTCACCATGCTGGCTGTCAGCCCCCACAGCAATCCGGCGCAGGAAACCGAAGAGCTGCAGACCAACGGTCGAATTCTGGTGGATACCCTAAAGAGTTTTGGCGTGCAAACCAAAATCTTAGATATCTGCCGGGGACCTGCGGTAACCCGCTATGAAATTCAGCCCGCAGCCGGCGTGAAGATCAGTAAAATCACAAACCTGGCAGACGACCTGGCGCTGAATTTGGCGGCAACAGGCGTTCGCATTGAGGCGCCCATTCCTGGCAAGGCCGCCGTGGGCATTGAGGTGCCCAATAAATCCCGCAGCACGGTGCGCATGCGAGAGCTGGTGGAATCCAACTCGTTCCAAACTTCCAAAAGCAAGCTTTCCGTCGCCCTGGGGCGTGATATCGCCGGGCAGCCTGTGATAGCAGACCTGGCTAAGATGCCTCATATGCTGATTGCAGGCACCACTGGTTCCGGTAAGTCGGTGTGCATCAATTCCTTGATTATCAGTATGCTCTATAAAGCGACGCCGGATGAGGTTCGCTTCTTGATGATCGACCCGAAGGCTGTGGAGTTGACCGAATACAACGGCATGCCCCATATGCTGGTGCCCGTCGTGACAGATCCCAGAAAAGCTTCGGGCGCCTTGAGTTGGGCGGTCACTGAGATGATGAAGCGGTATAAGATTTTCTCCGAGTGTAATGTACGCAACTTGAAGGGGTACAACAGCCTGGCGGCTTCTCAAAACTATCAGGATGAAAACGGCCAGCCCATGCCGGCCATGCCCCAGATTGTCATTATCATTGATGAGCTGGCAGATTTGATGATGGCAGCTCCCAAAGAGGTGGAGGACTCCATCTGCCGTCTGGCGCAGCTGGCTCGCGCTGCAGGAATGCACCTGGTGGTGGCCACCCAGCGGCCTTCCGTAGACGTGGTTACAGGTCTGATCAAAGCCAACATTCCCAGCCGCATTGCTCTCACCGTCTCCAACGCGGTAGACTCCCGCACAATCTTGGATGCAGGCGGCGCCGAAAAGCTTCTGGGAAACGGAGATATGCTCTTTGCCCCTGTGGGCGTCACGAAGCCTCTCCGGGTACAGGGATGTTTTGTCAGCGACGAGGAAATCTCTTCTGTCGTGGAATTTGTCAAAAAGACAAAGGCCATCGAATATGACGAATCTGTCATCGAGGAAATCGAGCGAAACGCCGCCAGCGAATCTAAGAGCGACTCTTCTTCGGAAGGGGAAGGAAATGGCGATCCCATGATCGATGAGGCAATCAAAGTGGTAGTGGAAGCAGGTCAAGCTTCTACCTCCCTCCTGCAGCGCAGGCTGCGCCTTGGATACGCCCGCGCAGGACGCTTGATCGACGAAATGGAACAGCTGGGTGTGGTGGGCCCCCATGAAGGTTCAAAGCCCCGTCAAGTCCTGATCACCTATGCCCAGTGGCTAGAAAGGAACATGCAAAAACCCGATGCGATGGAAGAGGATGGCTGATTTCTTTCCATGGAGAAGAGAGAGCGGGAACTGCGAGAGAAGAGAAAGAAATTGCGGGAGGCAGCGCTGCTGGCGCTGATAGCCATAGTACTGGCCTTCTCGGCCACTCCCAATGGGCGGGAGCTGTGGACTTGGCTTTTTGCCATTTCCGAATTTTCCGGTCCATCACAGCAATCTCCCTTACGTGTGCATGTGATAGATGTGGGAAAAGCGGACGCCATTCTTTTGGAGTGCCAAGGGGAAGCTGTCCTGTTGGATGCGGGCACATACCCCCGTGGGGACACGGTGGTGGACTATTTGCTGCGTGTGGGTGTAACAGAGCTGAAATATGTGATCCCCTCCCATCCGGACAGTGACCACATAGGAGGCATGGCCCAGGTTTTGCAAGAAATCCCCACACAAGAAGTTCTCACGTATCCCTGGCCTGCTTCCCTGTGCCAAAGCACAGAGTATCAAAATTTGCTGCAGGCAACCAGGGAGGAATCTCTCTCCTGCAGACAGGTCTTGCCTGGAGATGTTTTTTCGGTGGGGGAAGCCCGGCTGCAAATTTTAGGCCCCCTGAAGGCCCATGAAGATTCCAACAATAGCTCCTTGGTCATACGATTAGATTTTCAAGGGTTCTCCGCGCTGTTCTGCGGTGATATTGCCTATGAGGCGGAAAAAGATCTGGTAAAGTCCGGGGTAGATCTGGATGTGGACCTGCTGAAAGTACCCCATCATGGCAGCGCCAGTTCCTGTTCCTCCCGCTTTTTAGAGGCGGTCTCTCCTGCATACGCCGCCGTATCTGCAGGACCTGACAACAGCCATCTTCCCAGAGAGGAAACCCTTCGCCGTTTGGAGGAGACGGGTGCACAGGTTTGCCGCACCGATGTGGAGGGAGATCTGGTTTTTTCCTGGGATGGGGAAACCCTGTCTCTCTGGACAGAGAGACAATACAACAGAGCTTTGGAATATGCCCTAGAAAAACTTGTACAATAACAAAGGGAAAGGATGCAACAACCATGAAACAACTTGTAATTGACCGCATAGACGGCACATTCGCCATTTGTGTGGATGCCGATCAGAAATATTTCGCCATTGAAATTGCTGAACTTCCGGCGGGAGCTGCGCCTGGAAGCGTACTCGCCATCACGGAAGAAGGCGAGCTGCGTCTAGAGCCGTCAAAAAAAGAGGATCGCAAGGGCAAGAAAAAGAGGTAAGAAAGGGGGGCGGTTTTCGTGAGAAAAATAAAGTTTCTATGGAATTGCATTGTGCATATGGATTACGGGGAGCTGTTCCGCACAGTGGGTAAAGTGCATCAAATCACAGGAAAAAACTCCCTGGGTATCCTGATCGATGTGGTGCTCTGCGGTCTTCGCTATGGTGCCGGATTCAACGACTACCTGCTCTGTGAATTTTACAACTTAAGCGACGCCCAGCGAGCCACATATGTCACTCGAAAAGTGAACAATGACCTGGTGCGCATCCTTAACAACCGGGAGTACTACCATTATTTTGACAACAAAAGTGAATTTTACACCACTTTCGGAAAGTACATCGGCCGGCAGTGGCTGGATTTTTCCAAAGCTTCCAAAGAGGACTTCCAAAAGTTTATGGAAAGCCGGGAAACCATTATGGTAAAACCGGAATCCTCCAGCGGGGGATTCGGCGTAGACAAGCTGTATAAGAAAGACTACCCCAGCGTAGACGCCATGTATGATCACTTGAAAGAGCAGAAAATCGGCGTGGTAGAAGAAGTGCTGCAGCAGCACGAAGAAATGAATCGCATGAATCCTGGTTCAATCAATACCCTGCGCATTGTCACCATTTTAAACGAGACAGGTCCCCATATTGTTTACGCCCATATTCGGATCGGCAATAGCGACCGTCCTGTGGATAACCTCCACTCCGGCGGTATGTTCGCCCCCATTGATTTGGAGCGTGGCGTGATTCAATATCCCGCTTACGATAAGGCGCGGCACACCTATACGGAGCACCCCCGCACCGGAACAACCATTCAAGGCTTTGCCATTCCCTGCTGGGAGGAAGCAAAGGCTATGTGCCTGGAGGCCTCGCAAATTGTTCCGCAAATGCGGTATGTGGGCTGGGACGTGGCTATTACCCCCAACGGTCCCGTCTTTGTGGAGGGGAATAACCTCCCTGGTTATGACATCTTGCAAATGCCTCCTCACACACCGGACAAGATCGGTATGTTGCCCCGATTCCGAAAATTTGTAAAAGGGATTTGAACTTAACAAACAAATGGGCCCCGTTGCAGAATGAAAAAATTCTGCAACGGGGCCTCTTTATTGCAAGGAGAAAAAGGAATCTACCTGTGTTCTTGAATACGGCTGTAGGTGAAACGAAGAGGCGCTTTTCTTCTCAGCCGCATTCCTTCTCCCTCTTTGCGGCGCATGTGCACACTTTGCACGAGACCGAACCCCAGGTACATACAAATGGCGGAAGAACCTCCCGCACTGAAGAAAGGAAGAGTCACGCCCATAGCGGGGAGTAGGGCCAGGCACATTCCAATGTTGGAGATGGACTGCAACGCAATAATGCCAAAATATCCAAAGCAAATATATTTTCCCAAGTCATCCCGGGCCGTCTGAGCCACGTGGAGCACTTTAGCCATAAAGAGCAGCAAGAGAAGAAGGATGAGCGAACAGCCCACAAATCCCAGTTCCTCACCTGCCACAGAAAAGATATAGTCGCTCTGTTGGAAGGGAACGCTGTTGCTGGCCACTCGGCTTCCATGAAAGAGTCCTTGCCCTGTGAGTTTGCCACTTCCGATGGAGATTCTGCCTTGGTATTGCTGATAACCTGCGTCCATACGAATGTTTGGATCATCCAGATTAAACAGGGCGATGAAACGAAGCTTTTGATATTCATCCATCCCAAACTGCCACAGCAGTGGCAGAGCAATCAAAACCAATCCACCCAAAATCGCGAAATATCGCAACTTGACACCAGCGGCTAAACTCATCGCCAGAAACATGGAAAAAAAGACAATGGCGGCGCCAGTATCTCCCTGCAGTTCACAGAGCAGCATGGGAACCAGCGCATGGCAGCCCAACAGAACCACATGCAGAGGCCGATTGATCCATTCCCGTTTGCGCAGCGTATCCAAATGCTTGGAAAAAGTCAGGATAAAGGCAATCTTTACCGCCTCTGAAGTCTGAAAGGTGCTGCCGCCAATTTGAATCCAGGCACGGGCGTTCACGCCGCCGCTGCCCAGCACCTGGTCCCCAAACAGGGCCGTATAAATCATCAGGAAAATAGAAGCCCCGCCCAAGAGATACCAAAAATTCGCCAAGGTCGCATAATCCAGCAGAGAGAGGATAACGGCTCCAACAACGCCTAAAACAATGGCAACCAGCTGCGTACGGAAATAGCTGGACCCGGTGGAACTATCCACGCTTCGCAAAAGCAGCAGACTGTAGACAGAAATAGCCGCCAAAAGCAGCCAGAGGATCATGTCTGCCTTCATCAGGTAATTCGCAAAGTTTTTGAAAAAATTCTTTACCATAATTTCCCTATTCTTTCACATCCAGCCCCAGCGCTGGATTTTAGTATCCGTGTAAACTTTATGTCTACTGATTATAGCATATTGCTGGAGGCCCTTCAAGTTTTTTGTTTCGGTCTTTACTATTCCAGCCGGATACACTATAATAAAGACGAACTATGCGTGCGTTTCTCAGGAGACAAACAAACAGGATTTCTCCTGAGAGCAGTGTTTCTCAGCCCAAAGCGAACTAGATTTGAGCAGGTAAAATCTAAATGGCCGTACAACGGCTAGAAAGGTGACAGGAAATGCTTTCTGACATTGAAATCGCCCAAAGCACAACATTGAGACCCATCGCGGACATTGCCGCAGAGCTGGGCATCCAAGAGGATGAGCTGGATCTCTACGGCCGCTACAAGGCGAAGATTAACGAGCGCGCCTTCTCTCGCTTGGCGGACAGACCGGACGGAAAGCTGGTGTTGGTCACAGCGATTAACCCCACTCCAGCTGGAGAAGGAAAAACGACCACCACCGCCGGTTTGGGACAGGCCATGGCTAAAATTGGAAAAAATGCCATCATCGCCCTGCGGGAGCCTTCTCTGGGGCCGGTGTTTGGTATTAAGGGCGGCGCTGCCGGCGGCGGCTACGCCCAGGTTCTCCCTATGGAGGACATCAATCTTCACTTTACAGGGGATATGCATGCGATCACCTCTGCCAACAATCTGTGCTGCGCCATGCTGGATAACCACATGCAGCAGGGCAACGCCTTGGGGATTGATCCTCGGCGGGTACAGATCAAGCGCTGCTTGGATATGAATGACCGAGCGCTGCGCAACATTGTCATCGGTCTCGGCGGAAAGATCAACGGCGTGCCCCGGGAGGATGGCTTCATTATCACCGTCGCCTCGGAAGTCATGGCCATTTTGTGCCTGGCTAAGGACATGAATGACCTGAAGGAACGCCTGGGGAACATTCTGATCGCCTACACGTACACAGGGGAGCCTGTCTACGCCCGGGATATCAAGGCAGAGGGCGCCATGGCTGCGCTGCTGCGGGATGCGGTAAACCCCAACTTGGTGCAGACCATCGAGGGAACCCCCGCCATTATGCATGGCGGCCCCTTTGCCAACATTGCCCACGGATGTAATTCGGTCCGCGCCACCCGCCTGGCTTTGAAACTGGCAGATTACTGCATTACGGAAGCAGGCTTCGGCTCCGACTTAGGCGCAGAGAAATTTATGGATATCAAATGCCGCATGGCTGGCTTGACTCCCTCTTGCGTGGTGGTGGTTGCCACTGTGCGGGCTTTGAAGTATAACGGCGGTGTTCCCAAGGCTGAACTGGCTGCTGAAAACGTGCCTGCTTTGGAAAAAGGGATTGTCAACCTGAAGGCCCACGTGGAGAACATGCAGAAGTTCGGCGTGCCGGTAGTTGTGGCCATCAACCGGTTTGGCACCGATACCGAAGGAGAGCTGGGTGTAATTGACCGCTGCTGCCAGGAATTGGGAGTGCCTTACGCCCTTTCGGAAGTGTTTGCCAAAGGTGGGGAGGGCGGCCTGGAATTGGCGCAGACCATCTGCCGCGTCATAGAAGAAAAGGAAGGGGAAAGCCACTTTGCGCCTATCTATCCCCTGGAGGCCACGGTGGAAGAGAAAATCACTGCCATTGCCCAAAAGATCTACGGTGCAAAGGACGTGACCTTTACAGCCGCTGCCCAGAAGTCCCTGAAGGATATCAAAGCTCTGGGCGGAGACAGCATGCCCGTGTGCATCGCTAAAACCCAATACTCTCTGTCGGATAACGCCAAGCTGTTGGGCCGTCCCACGGACTTCACCATCACTATCCGGGACCTGCGCCTTTCCAACGGCGCCGGTTTTGTGGTGGCTTACGCAGGGGACATCATGACCATGCCCGGCCTGCCTAAAGTTCCTGCCGCAGAAAAGATCGACGTGGACGATCACGCCGTCATCCACGGGCTGTTTTAATATGGCAGAGCAGTTTATCTCCCATTCTCCGGAGGAAACCGCCGCATTGGCCAAACGCCTCGCCCAAGACCTGCAGGGTGGGGAGGTCATTGCTTTCACCGGGGGAATGGGCGCTGGAAAAACCGCTTTCACTCGTGGGCTGGTGGAAGGTTTAGGCGGAGGAGACGTTGTCTCCAGTCCCACCTTTGCCTTGGTAAACGAATATTCCGCCAGGCTAACGGTGGAACATTTTGACATGTATCGCGTGGACAATTGGGACGACTTATATTCCACTGGATATTTTGACTACCTGGACACCGAATGTGTTCTGGTGATCGAATGGAGCGAGCACATTGCAGGAGCGCTTCCAGAGGGGACCATCTCCATTGATATTGCTCCAGGGAATGGGGAAACCCAACGCATTATCACAATTGATGGCTGGAAGGGGGGCGGTACGCCGTGCTGATAGTAGGTATAGAATCCTCGGCCGTTGCGGCTTCGGTAGCTGCGGTGGAAGATGGAAGGCTTTTGGGAGAATTCTATGGAAACACCAAGCAGACTCACAGCCAGACATTGCTTCCCATGGCGGAAAATTTGCTGCGCACCTTAGGGAGAAAACCTGCAGAGTGCGATGGTTTGGCGGTCTCTCACGGGCCTGGTTCTTTTACCGGTGTGCGGATCGGTATTGCCTGTGTCAAAGGCTTGGCCTTTCCCAACCAAACCCCTTGCGTAGGTATCTCTACCTTAGAGGCAATTGCCTTTGGGGGCGTAGCCTGTGAAGGGGCGATTGTCTGCGCTGTTATGGATGCTCGGTGCGGCCAGGTATACAACGCCCTGTTTCAAGTGGAAAATGGACGTCTCACCCGGCTCTGCCCGGATCGGGCCCTTTCCATAGCCCAATTGGAAGAGGAATGCCGCCCTTGGGGCAATCGATTGTTGCTTTTGGGAGACGGAGCAGAACTTTGCTATCGGTCCTTTCAAGAGTGGGGAGCACGTCTTGCTCCGGAAGCAATGCGCTTTCAAAGGGCTGCTTCTGTTGCCCTGTTAGGGGAACAGAAGGTGCTGCAAGGCTGCACTGTCACGCCGGATGCGTTGAACCCCGTTTACCTGCGGCTGCCTCAGGCGGAGCGGGAATTGAAAAAGAGACAAGAGAAAGGAGCAGGCCTATGAAGCTTGCGATTGGATGTGACCACGGCGGATTTGCCCTGAAAGAGGTGATCCGCACTTATCTGGATCAACAAAAGATCCCCTACGAGGACTTTGGTGCTTACAGCACGGAATCTGTAGATTATGCGCCTATCGCCGCACAAGCCGCACGTTCTGTTGCTGCTGGGCAGGCGGACTATGGCGTGCTGATTTGCTCCACGGGTATTGGCATCTCCATTGCCGCCAACAAGGTAAAAGGCGTGCGCGCAGCCCTGTGTACCAATGAATTCTGCGCGGAAATGACCCGGCGCCACAACAATGCCAATATTCTTTGCATGGGAGGAAAAGTGGTAGATTCCGACTTAGCCGTGCGGATGTTGGAGATTTTTCTCCACACAGAGTTCGAAGGCGGCCGTCATCAACGCCGTATTGACCAGATTGCTGAAATCGAAAACGGGAATCTGTAATCTTAACCTTTTACCATGCAGGAGGAGATTTGTCATGGAAAATTACCCCAACGTTTTTATCATGGACCATCCGCTGATCCAGCATAAGCTGACATTTTTGCGGGATGTCTCCACAGGCACCAAAAATTTCCGGGAGTTGGTCAGCGAGATTGCCACACTGATGTGCTATGAAGCAACGCGCGATCTGCCTTTGATGGATGTAGAAACGGTCACCCCTATGGAAAAAACGGTGACCCAGGTGATTGCAGGACGCAAGCTTGCCTTTGTACCTATTCTGCGCGCAGGCCTGGGCATGGTGGACGGCATGCTGGAATTAGTGCCCTCGGCAAAAGTGGGCCACATTGGCCTCTATCGTGACCACGATACCCTGAAACCCGTAGAGTACTACAACAAGCTTCCCCAAGACATTGAAGAGCGGGATGTGATTGTTCTGGACCCCATGCTGGCCACAGGCGGCTCCGCCATCGATGCCATCACCATTGTCAAACGAAGCCATCCCAAGAGCATTAAGTTCCTGTGCATCATTGCAGCTCCGGAAGGGGTAGAGGCGCTGGCCAAAGCGCATCCGGATGTACAGGTGTACTGTGCTTCTCTGGACCGCTGCTTGAATGAAAATGGCTACATTCTCCCAGGCTTGGGAGATGCCGGCGACCGGATTTTCGGCACCCTGTAACACCATTCTCTGTCGCTGCATACATCTATTTCCCGGGAGGGGACACGCGAAATGCGTGTCCCCTCCTTTTGTGAATTTTTTTCAAGCTCTTTCAAAACGAGAAGAAGTGTGCTATACTAAAAGGAACAATAGCATATTTATGCAGTTCTTTTGCAAATTTTTTGGGAAGGACACACACTATGGGCAAATGGAAAAATCAACAAATCGGGGATTCCGTAAGGCTACACTCCTTTACAGATTCCCGCTATAAAACCATGAGAGTCTCTGTAAACATGAGGGTTCCGCTGGTGCGGGAGTCTGCAGCTGCGTACGGGATTCTCCCTGCCTTAGTCAGTCGCGCTACGGAACGGTATCCCGATTATACGGCGTTGAGCGCCCGGCTGGCAGAGCTGTATGGAGCCTCTCTCAGCAGCACAGTGTCTAAAATGGGAGAATATCAGATCCTCTCTCTAACCGCCGGCGGAATCTCCAGCCGGTATGCTTTTGGAGGAGAAGATATGGGCGCCCAGCTGACGGATCTGCTGCTGGATGTATTCTTCTCGCCCGTAAAGGACGGGGAGGGGCTTTTTCCTTTGGATGGATTCCTGCAGGAAAAGCGGCAGCTCTTGGAAATGAAGGACGCTGAGTTTAACGATAAAATCACCTACGCACATCAGCGCTGTGAGGAATTGCTGTTTGAGGGGCAGCCAGGTGGCATGGATCGGTATGGCTCTCGGAAAGAAGTGGAGGAGCTGGACCGCAAGCAGGTGACAGACGCTTGGGAAACATTGCTCTCTTCCGCCAAGTTTGACATTTTTGTGCTGGGGGATTGCACACCGGATTTGGACAGGCTGCAAACAAAGTTTGGGCACCTTGGGTCGCCCCAGGGCTCCGGCATGCTTGCGTTTGAAAAGCCTCGGGAGGTCCGCCATGTGGAGGAAGTACAGCCCCTTTCCCAGTCAAAACTCTCTATGGCATACCGCATAGATTGCACGCCGGAAGACGCAATGCTATTTCGCCTTATGGCAGCGGTATTGGGAGGCGTTCCCAGTTCTAAGCTATTTCAAAATGTCCGAGAGAAAATGAGACTGTGCTATTACTGCTCGGCAGGCTTGAGCTTGAACAGCCGCACTTTGTTTGTAGAAAGCGGCGTGGAAACAGAAAATCTGGAAAAAGCGGAAAGAGAAATTGGAAAGCAGCTGGAAGCTCTGCAAAATGGTGACCTGACAGAGGAAGAACTGCTGTCTGCCAAGTTGGCTTTGCGCAACTCGTTACACGCAGTGGAAGATTCCCTGCCTTCCCTGGAGGGCTGGTGCATGGGAAGAACCTTCCGCGGGGAAGATCTTTCCATACAAGCTGCAGAAGAGCAGCTGCTGTCATACACGGCGCAGCAAGTTGCGCAGGCTGCGCAAAAAGTGTACCCAGCTGTGGTATATTGTTTGAAAGGAAGTGGCAGTGCAAAATGAATACGGAGATGGAACTACGTTCCGGACGCTGGGTGGACGATTCCTATTATAAAATCCATCACCCTTCCGGGTTAACACTCTGCCTCTTTCCCCAGGAAGGGTTCCACACGACCTATGCGATCTTCGGCACAAAGTATGGCTCCATTGATAACTGCTTTCAAAGGCAAGACGAAGACCATCCGGAGCAAGTTCCGGAGGGAATTGCCCATTACCTGGAGCACAAGCTTTTTGAGAGTGAGGAGGGGGACGCGTTTTCTCGGTATGCTCAAACAGGCGCCAGCGCCAATGCGTTTACCTCTTTTGAAACCACTTGCTACCTTTTCTCCTGCACGGATCATTTTTATGAGTCTCTCGAAATTTTGCTGGACTTTGTGCAATCCCCGTACTTTACAGATGAGACGGTTCGCAAGGAACAGGGTATCATCGGTCAGGAGATCAAGATGTATGACGATGATCCCCAGTGGCGGTTGATGTTCAACTATTTGCGGAGCATGTATCACGCCCATCCCATTCGCAGCGACATTGCAGGAACGGTGGACAGCATTGCGAAAATAACCCCGGAGCTCCTGTACCGCTGCTACAACACCTTCTATAATTTGGGTAATATGGTGCTGGCTGTGGCAGGTAATTTCCAGGTGGACAAGGTGCGGGAAATTTGCGACCGCATGCTCAAACCTTCCCCGTTGTTGCCCGTGCGCCGCGTGTTTCCGGAGGAACCGGATTCTGTGGTTTGCAGCAAGGTGGAAGAACATCTTCCGGTGGCCTTTCCTTTATTCCAGTTTGGATTTAAGGAACCCGTTGGACAAACGGTCCGCAGTGAACGGGAAGTGGCCGCTATGGAAGTGCTGTTGGAAACCATGGCTTCGGAAGCGTCTCCCTTATACCGCCGCCTTTTGGATGAGGAGTTGATCAACGAATCCAGCTTTTCCTACGAATACTTTGAGGGAAATGGGTATGCCACGATTATGTTCAGCGGCGAATCCCAAAATCCCCAGGCGGTGGCACAAGCGCTTCTGCAGGAAGCAGACCGGTTCCAAAAAGAGGGGATCCCCCAGGAAGCCTTTGAGCGTTCCAAACGAGCGCTGTATGGAGACATGGTTTCCAGCCTTAACAATATGGGAAGTGTTGCCAACGGTTTGGTCAATATGACGCTGCGAGGCAGGGATCTGTTCACCTATATGGACTGTCTGGCAGATGTAAAACCAGAGGATGTGGCAGACAAACTCACCCGTGTTTTCCGGGAGGAACAAAGCGTTCTTTCCACCATCTTGCCCCTACAATAAAGCATCGTGTTTGGCGGTTGCGCCAATCAAGGAGGATCTGTTATGACGCACACTATTTCATTTCCCAGTTTGGGATGGGAGTTCACTGTAAATCCAGTGGCATTTTCCATTGGGGACTTCCATGTCTACTGGTACGGCATCATCATCGCCGTTGGGTTTCTTTTGGCGTTGATTTACGCCTCGTTTAGCTGCAAGAAAATGCACATCGACGTCAATCAGCTGTTTGACGCAGTCATTGTGGGATTGATCGTGGGTGTAATCTGTGCACGTCTGTTCTACGTCATTTTTTACCCCGGAGACAAATACAGAGAAAATCCCTTGGAGATTTTCCAGATCCACGATGGAGGCCTCGCCATTTATGGAGGGATCATCGGCGGATTGGCAGCGGGCGCACTGGTTGCGAAAGCGCGCAAAATGAAAGTGGCAGCGGTTCTAGATCTGGCATCCCTTGGCTTTTTGATTGGGCAGTGTGTGGGCCGCTGGGGGAACTTTATCAACCAGGAGGCTTTCGGCACGGCAACAGACCTGCCCTGGGGCATGCAGAGCGACGCCACGGCCCAAGTGGTGCCTGGCTCTCCGGTGCATCCCTGCTTCTTGTATGAATCACTCCTCTGCTTGCTCGGATTTATCTTGCTGCATATTTTCACCAGAAAATATCGCCGGTATGACGGACAGACCTTTTTGCTGTACATTGTCTGGTATGGGGTTGTCCGATTCTTCATCGAGGGTTTGCGCACCGATAGTTTGATGATTCCAGGAGTAGACTTGCGCGTTTCCCAGGTGATTGCCGCTGCCTGTGTGGCTGTTGGGGTAATTCTCCTGGTGGTGTTCCGGCACAAGACCAGCTTGAGCGGCTGTGGAGATCCGCAGATTATGGAGTCCATTGGGCTTGCGGAGCCTACTCCCCAGGAAGAGACCGTGGAGGAAGAAGAGCCGGAGGATGATGGCCCCAGCACCATTTTTGGAGATCTCCCTCCGGAAGAGGTAAAGGAAATCTACAGAGGAATCGCTGGAGCCTCCAAGGAATCTTCCGAAGAGGAACAGGAAATGAGCACGGCAGCTAGAAAGAAAGCGTATTTACAGGAAAACGATCTAGGAACCGATAAACCAGAAGAATGAATATGTGAGGAAAGGGAGAGAAAGTCATGGCGCAGCGCATGGACGGAAAGGCCGTTTCTGCTCAAGTGAGAGAGTCGGTTGCCCAGGAGGTAGACCATCTGAAAAAGAGTGGTGTATGTCCCGGTTTGGCTGTTGTAATCGTGGGAGAAGATCCCGCTTCCCGCATTTATGTCAACAACAAGAAAAAAGCCTGCGCGGCAGTGGGCATGTACTCTGAGGAACATGCTCTGCCAGAGACCACCACACAGCAAGAGCTTTTGGCCCTGGTAGAGCAGCTGAACGGCAGGCCGGACATTCACGGTATTTTGGTGCAATCTCCTCTTCCACGGCATCTGGATGAAGGGGCCGTGGTAGAAGCCATCCATCCTTCCAAGGATGTGGATGCCTTCCACGCCTACAACGTGGGAAAAATCATGCTGGGAAACTATCGATTTTTACCTTGTACACCTGCAGGCATCATGGAGCTGTTGCACGCGTATGCTATTCCTGTGGAGGGAAAACGCTGCGTGGTGATCGGACGCAGCAACATTGTAGGAAAACCCATGGCTATGCTGTTGCTGCATGAAAATGGCACGGTGACAATTTGCCACAGCCGCACCCAGAACTTGCCGGAAGTTACCCGGCAGGCGGACATTTTGGTGTCTGCCGTGGGAAAAAGCCGCTTTGTCACCGCGGATATGGTCAAACCAGGCGCTGTTGTCGTGGATGTGGGGATGAACCGCGATGAAAACGGAAAGCTTTGCGGGGACGTGGACTTTAACGCGGTGGAACCCTTGGCATCGTTTATCACGCCCGTCCCAGGAGGCGTCGGTCCTATGACAATTGCCATGCTTCTGAAAAATACAGTTACAGCTGCAAAAATGCAGAACCACCTTCTTTGATGCGAGGGGAGAGATTTCTCAATGGCAGGAATGCTGGAAAAGATTCATTCCCCGGAAGATATCAAAGGGTTCGACGGGGAGGAGCTTTCGGCTCTTTGTGAGGAGATGCGGCGTGTCATCATCGACACAGTGTCCTCCAACGGGGGCCATTTAGCCTCAAACTTAGGTGTGGTAGAGCTGACTGTGGCGTTAGCGCTTGCCTTTTCACCGCCTCAGGACACCATTGTGTGGGACGTAGGACATCAAAGTTATCCCTATAAATTGCTCACTGGAAGATATCCGCAGTTTGCCACCATCCGGCAAGAGGGCGGTTTAGCCGGGTTTCCTTGCCGGGAGGAAAGCCCTTATGACCTTTTTACCTGCGGACACAGCAGCACGTCCATCTCTTCGGCCCTGGGAGTTTCAGAAGCAAACTACCTGCAGGGGAAAGAGGGGTATGTGGTAGCCGTCATTGGGGACGGGGCCTTAACCGGCGGGCTTGCCTACGAGGGTTTAAACAACGCCGGCCGGCTTCACCGCAACCTAATTGTGATTCTCAACGACAATGCCATGTCCATTTCGCGCAATGTGGGATCTATGGCACGCTATCTCAGCTACATTCGCACGAAACCCGGGTATATTCGAACCAAGAACCGGTTGGAGCACTCTCTGCAAAAGCTGCCTGTCGTAGGCTCTGCCATTGCAAAAGGACTTCGCAGAGTCAAACGGGGCATCAAGCGTCTGTTCTACAACTCTACCATCTTCGACGATTTTGGCTTTGCCTACTACGGACCTTTTGATGGGCACAACATCAAAGAACTGGCTGAAACCTTGGAAACCGCCAAGCTTATTCACAAACCAGTGCTGCTCCATGTGCGCACCTACAAGGGAAAAGGGTATCAGTACGCAGAACAAGACCCCACCATTTATCATGGGCTGTCCGGTTTTGATGTGACCACGGGAAGCACGGGAGAAAAATCCCAGAGTTTTTCCGATGAATTCGGACAGACGCTATGCCAGCTGGCAGAGAAGGAGCCCCGCCTTTGCGCCATTACCGCAGCTATGCAATCCGGTACCGGGCTAGGACCCTTCCGTGAACAATTTCGGGAGCGCTTTTTTGACGTGGGCATTTCAGAGGAACACGCGGTCACCTTTGCCGGCGGGTTAGCGGCAGGGGGGATGCTTCCCGTCTTCGCGGTGTATTCCACCTTTTTGCAGCGGGCATACGATGAGCTAATTCATGACGTTTCCATGCAGAACACAAAGGTGATTTTAGCCATTGACCGCGCAGGGGTAGTGGGGGAAGACGGAAAAACCCATCAGGGGGTGTTTGACGTTGCCTATTTGCAGACAATTCCCAACATCACTGTGTATTCTCCTGCGTATTTTAAAGAGCTGAGAATGCAGCTTTCCTATTTGGTGGAAAAGGGCACTGGCCTGTGCGCCATTCGCTACCCTCGTGGAAAAGAGCTGTATAAACCCGGAGCTTTCCGCAGCACAACAGAGCCCACCAGCCTTTATGGAGACAAGGATGCCTCTGTATGTGTCGTAACTTTTGGACGCGTTTTTTCTTTCGCCGCAGAGTGCCAAGAAAAATTGCAGACACAAGGGATTCCCCTGAAGCTTCTTAAATTAAACCGCATTATTCCTCTGGATCCGGAGGCAGTACAGCTTGCCAGCACCTGCAGCCATGTGTTTTTCTTAGAGGAAGGTATCCAGCGGGGTGGATTGGGAGAACATTTTTCCTTCTGTTTGGAAAAAACAAGGTTTCAAGGGAAGTTTCATCTCAGGGCCATTCAGGATCCCTATATTAAGCATGCCCCCATGTTTCGTTCGCTGGAGATGTTGGGACTCAATGCCGCAGGCATTGAACAGTGGATTTTAGATACTTTAGAAGACAGAGAGGGGGAAGACCTCTGAAAAAGCGACTGGACATTTTAGTGACAGAAAAAGGTTTGGCAGAAAGCCGAGAAAAGGCAAAAACCCTTATTATGGCTGGCCAAGTTTATGTGGATAACCAAAAGGCTGATAAGCCGGGAGACACTTTTTCCTCCGAAGCGCACATTGAGGTGCGGGGAAAAGGGCTCCCTTATGTAAGCCGCGGAGGTCTAAAGCTGGAAAAAGCCATGCAGGTGTTCCCACTTTCCTTGGAAGGGAAAATCTGCATGGATGTGGGAGCTTCCACCGGTGGGTTTACAGACTGCATGCTCCAAAACGGAGCTAAAAAGGTGTATGCCATTGATGTGGGATACGGGCAGCTGGCTTGGAAACTGCGCAACGACCCCAGAGTGGTCAATTTGGAACGCACCAATGCCCGGTATATCACAAAAGAGCTCGTTCCCGACTCGATTTCCTTTTTTTCTGTAGACGTATCGTTTATTTCCCTGACAATCATTCTGCCCGCGGTGCGTCCGCTGTTGGAGGATGCCGGACAGGCTGTCTGCCTGATCAAACCGCAGTTTGAGGCAGGCCGGGAAAAAGTGGGAAAAAAAGGCGTGGTACGCGACAAAGCCGTGCACCAAGAAGTGATCGATAAAATTCAGCAGTTTGCTCTGGAAAACGGATATTCCGTTTTGGGATTGACTTTCTCTCCAGTAAAAGGCCCTGAGGGAAACATAGAATACTTGCTATATCTAGAGCGTTCGAAGAATCCTCGGTTGGACCCCACCGCACCCCGTGCAGCATTGGTGGTGGAAGAATCTCACAAGGCCTTGGACTAACACCGTTCCATTGGTTTTGTGCTTGTAAGGGGAAGGAAATGAGATGAAAGTTGCGGTTCTGCCCAATTTGACAAAACAGGCTGCTTTAGAATGCACAGAAGAAACTGTGAGAATTTTGCAAGAGTGCGGTTGTGAAACCGTGCTGAAGACAGATCTTTTCACAGAACATGGCGTATACCGGCAATGCAGCGAAGCAGAAGATCTGCTGCGGGGGTGTGACGTGTTTGTTGCCATTGGCGGCGATGGGACCATCATCCACACCGCAAAACTGGCCGCCTTTTTGGATAAACCGGTTCTGGGTGTCAACGCGGGAACGCTGGGATTCACAGCCGGGTTAGAGCGCCAGGAATTGCACCGCTTGACACAGCTGGCACAGGGAGACTATCGAGAGGAACCCCGGCGCATGCTTTCGGTGGGGGTGCAGAAAGGGGAGGAAGTCAAACACTTTTTTGCCCTGAATGATGCGGTCCTGTCTGGGGAACCAGCGAAGATTATCGACTATCGAATGCGGCTGGGGAAACGTTCTTACCGCTACCGTGCAGATGGTTTTATTGTGGCAACCCCTACAGGATCTACCGCCTATTCTCTGTCCGCTGGCGGCCCTGTCATTGAGCCTAGCATTGACTGTCTGGTATACACACCCATTTGTCCCCATTCTCTGTTTAACCGCAGTGTGATTTTTACCGGATGCCCTCCTCTCCAGGTGGAAATTCCCGGCAATATTGGAAAGCTATTTCTTGCAGTGGACGGGGAACCTCCTTTGGAAATAGCCGAAGGGGATCGTCTGGCCTTTTCCCGCGCGGATCGCTTTGCGCGCTTCATCCGCCTTGGAAAACAGGATTTTTACGATACCCTTCATCGTAAAATTATAGAGACCCGCCCTTAGATGATGGAAGCTCTTGTGCAATAACGGCGTTATCTGCCAGAAAGGAATGAACCCCACTCACATGAAAACCCGACGGCACGCTAAAATACTAGAACTCATCAAGGAATACGACATTGACACACAGGATGAACTTCTCCGTTACTTGCGGGAAAGTGGTTTTGACGTAACCCAGGCCACAGTGTCTCGAGACATTAAGGAGCTTCGTTTGGTAAAAACTCTTTCTCGCTCCGGAAAATACCGGTACTCCACCGGCAATGAAAGCAGCAGCGATATGTCCTCCAAATTTTATTCTCTTTTCGCTGATTCCGTCCTTTCCGTAGAGGCTGCGCAGAACATGCTGGTAATCCGCTGCATGACCGGTATGGCCCAAGCGGTCTGCGCTTCCCTGGATGCCATGCGCTGGCAGGGATTTGTAGGGACGCTGGCAGGGGACGACACCATTTTTATTGTCTGCCGGACAGAAAACGATGCCCTGGAAACCCAGGAAGAATTCCGAAAATTGATCAACAGGTGACTTTTCATGCTGGCACAGCTTTTTATTAACAATATCGCGGTTATAGAACGGGCCTCCATCGACCTGGAAAAGGGCTTTACCGTCCTCACGGGCGAAACGGGCGCCGGCAAGTCCATTATTATTGACGCCATTCACGCGATTTTGGGGGAGCGTACTTCGAAAGAATTGGTTCGTACCGGCGCGCAGACAGCATCTGTTTCCGCGCTGTTCACCGAACTGGATCCGGAACTTTTGGCTATGCTTGACCAGCTTTCCATTCCTCGGGAAGAGGACGGTTCCCTGTTGGTTCAGCGGGACATCCGCCTGGAAGGACGCTCCCACTGCAAGCTAAACGGCGCCCCGGCAACGGTCTCCATGCTCAAGCAGCTTGGTCCCCGGCTGGTGACCATTCACGGTCAGCATGAAAGCTATGAGCTGCTTTCTCCGGATGTGCACATCACGTACCTAGACAGTTTTGGCGAACTGGAAGAACTGCTGCAAACCTACCAAGCAGCCTATCGCGCTCTGCGCAAAACCCAGAGAGAGTTGGAGGCATTGCAGACCGATGAGGGAGAAAAGGCACGGCTTTCCGATCTGCTCCACTATCAGATCGACGAAATCGAAGCGGCCAACGTGCAGGTTGGCGAGCGCGAGGAGTTGGAGTCTCAACGAGAGATCCTGCGCAACCATGAAAAAATTGCGGCAGGGGTGGCCTTTTTACGCAACATGCTGTCCGGCGATGAGGAAAGGGAAGGAGTCCTTGCAGAGCTCTCCCAAGCCTCCACAGAGGCCGTCCGTGTGGCATCCTACTTTCCTGAGTTAGAGGACATTTCCCAAAAGCTCCAGGAGGCTGGGTTTCTCCTGGAAGACGTAGACAGCATTTTGCGCACTCTCTCGATAGATTTCGACCCAGCCTTACAAGAAACCATAGAGGAGCGTCTGGACCTGCTTTACAAACTGGGAAGGAAGTACGGCGGCAGCGAGGAGAAAATCTTGGAATTCCTAGAAACATGCCGCAATCGCTTACACCAGATTGAATTTGCAGATGAAGAACGGGAGCGCTTAGAACACCAATACGAAACCCAAAAGAAACAGGCGATCTCCCTGGCAAAACAGTTATCTGAAAAACGGAGAGAAGCTTCTGGTTCCTTTATGCGGCAAGTGAAACAAGAGCTGTCTTTCCTCAATATGCCCGGCGTTACTCTGGAAGCAGAGATACAGCGGGTGCCGCTGTATTCTATGGGCTGTGATAAAATTCAGTTTCTTGTGTCCGCCAACAAAGGCGAACCGCCCAAGCCCCTGTCTAAAATTGCATCTGGCGGGGAGCTCTCTCGGATTATGTTGGCGATTAAAACTGTTCTCACTGGCAAAGACAAAGTGGACACGCTGATCTTTGACGAAGTGGATACAGGCATCAGCGGCGCGGCTGCAAACAAGGTGGGGCAAAAGCTGAAACAGGTGTCCCGAAACCGGCAAGTGCTGTGCATCACCCATCTGGCGCAAATTGCCGCCCTGGCGGATCACCAGCTTCTGATCTCCAAACATGTGGAAGGGGAACGCACCTTTACACAAGTGCAGGAATTGGATTTTGAAGGGCGCAAACGGGAAGTGGCCCGCATTATCGGTGGAGAGCAGGTGACCGATCTACAGCTGCAGATGGCGGAAGAAATGCTGAAAAGCTCTTGACATTTCCCGTGCTGAGCCGTATAATAGCTCACAACAGCGATGACGGAACCAAGTAGGAGCCGGTTCTGCGGCAAAGAGAACCTCCGGGCGGTGGAAGGAGGAGCGCAGCGGCTTACGAAGTTACTTTCCCGAGCTGCTGCCCTGAACCTTGCAAGTAGGGGTGGCCGAATGGCAGGCGTTATTCTGCCAGGGCATGGAAGTGCCCGGTAAGGTCGCGGACCGTGAGGCCGCGATAAATTGAGGTGGTACCGCGGTAATAGAAACTTATCGCCCTCTGCGTGAAAATGCAGGGGGCTTTTCTTTTTCTTAAAAGAGCCTCCCAGGGCATTTTCAAAAAATCACATTTTTGGAAAGGAATGACACACATGGGAGTGTACGAAGAACTAAAGGCCAGAGGCCTCATTGCTCAGGTCACCAACGAGGAAGAAATCCGGGAAGTGATAAACAACGGCAAAGCCACCTTCTACATTGGCTTTGACTGCACCGCCGACAGCTTGACCGCTGGCCACTTTATGGCCCTGACCCTGATGAAGCGTCTACAAATGGCGGGAAACAAGCCTATCGCCCTGATCGGCGGAGGCACCACCTTAATTGGCGATCCCTCCGGCCGGAGCGATATGCGCAAAATGCTCACTAAAGAGGACATTGACCACAACGCCGAGTGCTTCAAGCAACAGATGGAACGCTTTATTGAGTTTGGTGAAGGTAAGGCCATGATGCTCAACAACGCCGACTGGCTGCTGCAGTTGAATTATGTGGATCTGCTGCGGGAGGTGGGCGCCTGCTTCAGCGTGAACAACATGCTCCGGGCAGAGTGCTACAAGCAGCGCATGGAGAAAGGCCTGTCCTTCCTGGAATTCAACTACATGATCATGCAGAGCTACGACTTCTATTACATGTTCCAGCATTACGGCTGCAACATGCAGTTTGGCGGCGACGACCAGTGGAGCAACATGCTGGGCGGTACGGAGCTGATCCGCCGCAAGCTGGGCAAGGACGCCCACGCTATGACCATTACGCTGCTGACGGACTCTAACGGCAACAAGATGGGCAAGACCGCCGGCAATGCCGTATGGCTGGATCCCAACAAGACCAGCCCCTTCGATTTCTACCAGTACTGGCGCAATGTAGGCGACGCAGACGTGCTCAAGTGCATCCGTATGCTCACCTTTCTGCCCCTAGAGCAAATCGATGAAATGAGCACTTGGGAGGGCAACCAACTGAACCAGGCCAAAGAGATCCTGGCCTTTGAGCTGACCAAGATGGTCCATGGGGAAGAGGAGGCCCAAAAAGCCCAGGAGGGCGCCCGCGCTCTGTTTGGCGCTGGAACAAATACGGCCAACATGCCCACCACCCAGCTGACAGAGGAAGACTTCGCCGATGATCAAATTGCGGTATTGGATTTGTTGATGAAAACCGGACTGGCTTCTTCCAAGGGGGAGGGACGCAGGCTCATTCAGCAGGGCGGTCTCACCGTTGCAGACGAAAAGGTCACCGACCCCAACAAAACCTTTGCTAAGACTGCGTTTGAGCAAGGCTTGGTTATCAAAAAAGGCAAAAAGGTCTTCCATAAGGCTATTGTCTAAAACATTCCATAGAAAAAATGGGTACAGCTTTGCAAACAAGCTGTACCCATTTTTAATTGCAAGACAAGACATACACGTACATGGAATCAGTGGAATGCTTTTAAAGCAGTGCCTCCTGGATGGCACCCAGCACCGTGTCAAAATCCGCCTCCGTCACCAACAGGGAAATTTCCACCTCGGATGTGGTGATCAAACGAATATCCGCGTCTGTGTGAGAGATAGCGTTGAAAACCTGCGCAGCAATTCCAGGCGTATTTTTCATAATGGGATCGTACACAGAAATTTTGTGATTCACGCTGCTGACAATCACATCAATGTCTGTTTCCCGCTTTAAATTGGACGTAAATCCCAGAATATCAATCATATCCTCGTCCGAAATGGTGAAGGACAGACCCGTTGTAGACCCATGGGTAGGAGCCATAGAAATCATATCGATATTGATTCCATAGCGGGAAATTGCATCGAAGATTTTGGCGATGGTCGCCACATTAGCGGGAAAATCTTGCAGCGTAACAAGGGTGATATTGTCCACCGTGCTAATGACAGTTGAATCGCTCATGTTGGAGACTCCCTTTCTTCAAATCAAATGGGACATATCGTAAAGCCCGGGGCCTTTACAGTTCATAAACAGGGCGGCATTCACTGCGCCCACGGCAAAAAGCTCTTTCGACTGTGCCGAATGAGACAAGGTGAGCACTTCGCTCTGTCCGGCGAAGATCACCTGATGTTCGCCCACAATGGAACCACCTCGCACCGAGTGCAGGCCAATTTCCTTTTTCTCCCGCTTTTTCCGTTGGGAGTGCCGGTCGTATACATATTGCATGGAGTTTTCCCGCACTTGGTTGATGGCATCGGCAATCATCAGGGCGGTACCGCTGGGTGCGTCAATCTTTTGGTTGTGGTGCATTTCCACGATCTCTACATCGAAGCCGTCCCCTAAAACCGATTCTGCCTTTTTAGCAAGCTCAATCAGCAAATTGACCCCCAGAGACATATTCCGGGAATAGAACAGGGGGAGTTCTTTCGCCGCTTTCTGAATTTCCTGGGTCTGTTCGGCACTGTAGCCTGTGGTGCACAACACGGCGGCTGTGCCGGGATGGCTGCGGCAGTACTCTAAAATAGAGGAGAGGGCAGAGGGATTGGAAAAATCCACCACCACCTGTGCCTGTTCCTGCACCGCTTCCAAGGAGGCATAGACAGGAAATGGACTGGCTTCCTGAGGGGTAATGTCCACCCCTGCCACAATCGAGCATTCCTCTCTCTGGTGCACAAGGTTTTGCACGGCGTGGCCCATCTTACCGTTACAGCCGCAGAGGATGATGTTGGTCATGCTAGACTTCCTTTCTTTTTCACAAGAGCGCAATTTACACTAAGCTGTGCTTTTTCAGCAAAGCGTGCAGCTTTGCCGCGCCTTCCTCCGTCATCGTGGTCAGAGGCATGCGGCAGAAGTTGGTTCGGATCAACCCCATTTGGAACAAAGCTTCCTTGATCGGAATGGGGTTCACATCCATAAAGAATCCATCCATGAGGTCCAGATACTCCAGATCCAACTTGCGGGCTGTCTCCAGATCTCCCTGGAGCATAGCCGCAGCCAGTTGGTGCATGGTGCCAGGCAGAGCGTTGGAAAATACCGAAATCACACCCTTGCCGCCCAAAGCCATAATGGGCAGAGTTTGATTGTCCTCACCGGAATAGATCGTCAAATCCTCTCCGCAGAGAGCCGCTGTGCGGGCTGTAGCCGAAATATCCCCATTGGCTTCCTTCACTGCCACGATGTAGGGGTTTTTCGACAGTTCCTTATAGGTGGCAGGCTGGATATTGCATCCGGTGCGACTGGGCACATTGTAGAGGATGCAAGGCATCTTCACGCTGTCTGCCACGTAGTTGAAACTTTCGATCAGGCCCTTTTGCGAAGTCTTGTTATAGTAAGGGGTGACCAGCAGCAATCCGTCAGCCCCCAGCTCTTTCGCCTCTTGGGAAAGCTCTACGCAGAACTGCGTGTCGTTGCTGCCAGTGCCGGCAATCACCGGCACCCGGCCCTTGGCTTTTTCAATGATAAAACGAATGACCTGGGTATGCTCCTCTGTGGTCATGGTGGCAGCCTCACCGGTGGTCCCGCAGGCCACAATGGCGTCAATACCGCCCTCAATCTGGAACTCCACCAGGCGTTCCAGTTCCTCCCAGGCGATAGACCCGTCTTGGGCAAAGGGCGTCACCAAAGCTGTGGCAGCGCCGGTAAAAATCACTTGCTTCATAAATTTCCTACCTCCAAAAGCTCAGTCAAAGTAGCCCTTAGCGGCCAAGAGCTCCGCCATGAGCAGTGCCCCGCCCGCGGCGCCTCGCAGGGTATTGTGGGAAAGGCACACAAACTTGTAGTCATACTGGGTGTCAGGACGCAGCCGGCCTACGGAGACCGCCATGCCGCCCTCCAGGTCCCGGTCCAGCTTGGGCTGGGGCCGATTGTCCTCGGTGAAATAATGCAGGAACTGCTTCGGGGCGCTGGGGAGCTCCAGCTCCTGGGCAGGGCCGCGGAACTTCTCCCAGCGGTCAATGATTTCCTCTTTGGAGATCTTGTTCTCCAGGGAGAAGAACACCGCCGCCATGTGGCCGTCGGACACAGGCACCCGCAGGCACTGAGAGGTGATAGACGGCGTGGTGGTGTTGACGATGACGCCGTCTTCCACATGGCCCCAAATCTTCAAAGGCTCCTGCTCGGATTTCTCCTCTTCGCCGCCGATGTAGGGGATCACGTTGTCCAAGATCTCCGGCATGGTCTCGAAGGTCTTGCCTGCCCCGGAAATGGCCTGGTAAGTACAGGCTAGCACTTTGGTCACCCCCAGATCCAGCAGGGGATGGATGGCCGGCACATAGCTTTGGAGGGAGCAGTTGCACTTCACGGCGATAAAGCCCCGTTTGGTGCCCAAACGTTTGCGCTGCGCATCAATAACCGCCACATGGTCCGCGTTGATTTCCGGAATGATCATGGGCACATCAGGGGTGGAACGGTGGGCGCTGTTGTTGGAGACCACAGGGCACTCATGACGGGCATAGGCCTCCTCCAGAGCACGGATTTCCTCCTTTTTCATGTTGACGGCGCAGAATACGAAGTCCACCTGAGAGACAATGGTCTCCAGATCTTTTTCCGCATCGTAAACAGGGAGCTTTGCCATGGAAGCAGGCAGCGGAGTCTTCATCGCCCAGCGGCCCTCCACAGCTTCCTCATATGTTTTCCCGGCGGACCGGGTGCTGGCAGCCAGAGCTGTCACGGTAAACCAGGGGTGGTTTTCCAAAATGGTGGCAAAACGCTGGCCCACCATGCCGGTGCATCCAATGATTCCCACGCGATACTGCTTCATACTATCCAGTTCCTTTCTGCGATAAAGTGGCGATTTAGGATCAAAGAGGCTTTACAAAGAAAAAACCGGTTGAAAACCGGCTGTTCATCTCCTATAATAGAAATGCTGCTTTGGTTGCCCAAAACGAATGTAAATAGCACTCCATCACAAGTGATGACAGCCGCAAGGCTGTTTGCCGTTGCAGCCAGGACAATATCCGCCTCATATTCCCCTTCGGCAGCCCACCCTTTCATGAGATTTCCTCAGTTTTGGCAACCTCCCTCTCACTACTCTTGAAAGCCGCGCCTCTATTTGGTTTTAATCATACCCTAGTTTTCCCCCCTTGTCAATTTCTTCAGCCCTAATTATTGTATGAATTTTTGTGGGAGCGGTGCCTGGACCCGCTTTCAGGAAGGAAGGCTTCTGCCATGAAAACAAGCGATTTTCATTTTGATCTGCCAGAGGAGCTCATTGCTCAGACTCCCATCGAACCCCGGGACCACTCCCGCCTGATGGTGCTGGACAAACGCACAGGCGAAATAGAACACCGGCACTTTTACGATATTTTGGACTATCTTACCCCCCAAGATTGTCTGATCCTCAACGATTCTCGGGTGCTGCCAGCACGGATTTACGGTGTGAAAGAGGGAACCGGCGCTCATGTAGAATTTCTCCTTCTCCAAAACAAGGGAAACGATGTGTGGGAAGCCCTGGCCGGCCCTGGGAAACGGGCCAAAAAGGGAAGCCGCTTCTCCTTTGGAGACGGCCTGCTCCGCTGCGAAGTGGTGGACGTTCTTCCTGACGGCAACCGGCTCATCCATTTTGAGTACAACGGGGTGTTCTTCCACATTTTGGACCAGATCGGACAGATGCCTCTGCCGCCATACATCAAGGCCCGCCTGGAGGACAAGGAGCGCTACCAGACGGTCTACTCCCGGGAAGAGGGCTCTGCCGCCGCGCCTACAGCGGGGCTGCACTTCACTCCAGAACTGTTGGAGAAAATTAAAAACAAAGGCGTGGAGCTGGGCTTTGTCACCCTGCACGTGGGGTTGGGCACCTTCCGTCCAGTGAGTGTGGAGGATATTCAGGACCATAAAATGCACTCCGAGCACTACTACATGCCCCAGTCCACTGCGGACCTGATCAACAGGACAAAAGAGCGGGGGGGACGGGTCATTGCCGTGGGCACCACCAGCTGCCGCACCATTGAGTCCGTGGCCCAGCGAGAGGGATGTTTTAAAGAGAGCGCCGGCTGGACAGATATCTTCCTCTATCCCGGCTGTGCATTCCATGGGGTAGACGCCCTCATCACCAATTTTCACCTGCCGGAAAGCACTCTCATCATGCTGGTCTCCGCTCTGGCAGGCCGGGAAAACATCCTGCATGCCTACCATGTGGCTGTGCAGGAGCGGTATAGGTTCTTCAGCTTTGGCGATGCCATGTTTATTCAGTAAGGTAAGCAAGTGAAGAAAAGTTCTCAGAACTTTTTTCAATAGGCCGTACCATCATTTCTTTAGGAACGCGAGGTTTTTTATGATACACAGCAAAAAACTGGAACACGCCCTGCAAAAAGTGCAAAAGCCTGGCCGCTATGTGGGCGGCGAGCTGAATTCCGTGGTAAAAGATCCCTCCCAGGTGGAGGTTCGCTTTGCCTTCTGCTTTCCGGACACCTATGAGATCGGCATGTCCCACTTGGGCATTAAGATCCTCTATGGCGCTATGAACGAAATCCCTTACTTCTGGTGCGAGCGGGTGTTCGCCCCTTGGGTGGACATGGAGGAAGAAATGCGTCGGGAGGATATTCCCCTGTATGCACTGGAAAGCGGCGACCCGGTCAGCGACTTCGACTTTATCGGCTTTACCCTGCAATATGAACTGAGTTACACCAACGTATTGAACATGCTGGAACTGGCAGGCATTCCCCTGCGAAGCAAAGATCGGACAGAATTGCACAACATTGTAGTGGGAGGCGGTCCCTGCGCTTGCAACCCCGAGCCCCTGGCGGATTTCTTTGACATCTTCTTCCTGGGAGACGGGGAAGAGGTGGACATCGAGGTGATGGAGCTCTACCGCCAGTGCAAAAAAGAGGGCAAATCCAAGCTGGAGTTCCTGGAAAAGGCCGCTCAAATTGAGGGGGTGTACGTCCCCGCCTTTTATGACGTCACCTACAACGAGGACGGCACGGTCCAAGCTTACACTCCCACTCACGGCGCCCCTGCTACGGTAAAAAAACGGAATATGATGGACATGGACAAGTCCTATTATCCCAAAAACTTTGTGGTGCCTCTCATCGATGTGGTGCACAACCGCATCTCGGAAGAGGTGCTGCGAGGCTGCATTCGAGGGTGTCGGTTCTGCCAGGCAGGCTTTTTATACCGGCCCTATCGGGAAAAGAGCATGGAGACCATTGACCGTCAGTGCCGGGACCTGTGCGCCTCTACCGGCTACGACGAGATTTCCCTGTCCTCTCTCAGCACCAGCGACTACAGCACTTTAAACGACCTGATCGATAAACTGCACCAGTGGACAGAGGGGGAAAAGGTAAGCCTTTCCCTGCCCAGCCTGCGTGTGGACAACTTTTCGCCGGAACTCATGGAGCGGATCAACTCCGTGCGGAAAAGCGGCTTGACCTTTGCGCCGGAGGCAGGTTCCCAGCGGATGCGGGATGTTATCAATAAGAATGTCACCGAAGAGCAGTTGCTCCACACAGTGAACGTGGCCTTCACCGAGGGTTGGACACGGATCAAGCTCTACTTTATGATCGGTCTACCCACCGAGACCCTGGAAGATGTGATCGCCATTGACGAACTGGGTCAAAAGGTGGTGGACGCCTTCTATCAAAACAAGGAAAAGCCTCGGGGAAAAGGGGTAGAAGTATCCCTCAGCGCGGCGGCTTTTGTACCCAAACCCTTTACACCTTTCCAATGGTTCGGCCAAGACACCATGGAGATGCTCCAGGAAAAACAGCGGGCCTTGAAGGGGAATGTTCACTCTCGCAAGCTCTCTGTCAGCTACCACGGAGCCCAGACCAGTTTCTTGGAGGCTGTGTTCGCCCGGGGGGACCGGCGCTTGGGCGCAGTGCTGGAAAAAGCTCGGGCCTTTGGCCTGCGCTTTGATGGCTGGGAAGATTGCTTTGACTTTGCCAAATGGATGGAGGCTTTTGAGGCCTGCGGCCTGGACCCCGCCTTTTACGCCAACCGTCACCGGGAGTTTGATGAGGTGTTCCCCTGGGATCACTTGGATTACGGCGTAAAGAAAGAATTCTTCATCGAAGAGTGTAAGCGGGCCTACGCTGCCCAGACCACCCCCAATTGCCGGGAGCAGTGCTCTCACTGTGGGGCAGCTTGCTACAAGGGAGGGATCTGCGTTGAAAAACGTGAGAATATGGTTTGAGAAACAGGGGGCAGCACGGTACATCTCCCACCTGGATCTGACCCGAAACATGGCCAGGGGGCTCAAGCTTTCCGGTCTGCCCGTGTGGTACACAGAAGGCTTTAATCCCCGCATTTACATGACCTACGCCATGCCTCTTTCTCTGGGCGTATGCGGGGAACGGGAATGTATGGATATCCGCCTGACAGAGGAAATTTCTCTGGAAGAAGTGGCGCCTCGCTTAAACGCTCACCTTCCCAGCGGATTGCGAACGCTGGAGGCCACCGAGCCTGTGAACAAGTTTGAGGACATCCAGTATGGAGAATATCATCTGTTCCTGGAGGGGGATCCCGAAACGCTGGAAGAGCAGCTCCACACCCTGTTTCAGAAAGAGGAGGTGCTGGTGCGCAAGCACACCAAAAAAGGGGACAAGGAATTCGACATTAAACCAGACTTTCAAAATGCCCAGGTAGATCGGCAAGAGGAAGGGCTTTTGCTCCATCTCTGCCTGCCTTGCAGCGTCAACGGCAGCACAAACCCTGGGCTGTTGCTGGAAGCACTGAAACGCCACGAAGGACTAGAGCCCTATGGAGTTATTACACGAAAGCGGCTTCTACTGCAGGATTTTTCCGAGCTGCGGTAAAATTCTCCTTGCTTTTTCATAAACCTTGTGCTAAAATATTTGAGCATTTGAATTCCGCGGGTTTTCCTCAAAGGCTTGCCCGTGGGGGTCGAACCGCAGAGAAGGCTGCGTGAAACGGATAGATTCACCGGGACATGCTTTGGCCGCTGCGGAAAAGAAGCGGGCAGTCCGCTGCCGGAATGCCGGCATGAATGCCTGAATATTATGATGTTGGAGGAATATCAAATGGACGCAATCAAAATGATTTCTCAGGATTCCATGAAGGAAGAAATCCCTCAGTTTTCCATCGGTGACACGGTTCGAGTGGACGTGAATATCCGCGAAGGAAACCGGGAGCGTATTCAGCAGTTCGAAGGCACTGTCATTGCTCGCAAGGGCAGCGGCATTAGCGAAACCTTCACCGTGCGCCGCGTCTCTTACGGCGTGGGTGTGGAGCGTGTGTTCCCCATGCACTCCCCGAACGTGAAGGCCGTGAAGGTGGTTCGTCAGGGCCGTGTGCGCCGTGCGAAGCTGTATTACCTGCGCAACCGCGTGGGCAAGGCTGCCAAGGTTAAGGAACAGCTGAAGTAAAAACCTGCATACTGGAACTGGTAAAAAGGGACATTCGCTGTCCCTTTTTTGCTATCAATTTTTTGGGTGCCCGGAAAGGAGCGACAGCCCATGGACGACAACGTAAATTACGTTGCTTCCCCCAAGCGCAGCGTGCGGATTGTATTAGAGTGGGTCGAGGAAATTGTTCTTGCTCTTGTATTGATTGCCATCCTTTTTACCTTTGCTTGTCGGATTGTGACGGTGACCGGGACATCCATGGTTCCCAGCTTCCACAACGGGGACCGGGTTTTGGTGGTAAACACCCCCACAGGGGTGCAACAGGGCGATGTTGTGGTCATTGTCAACGTGCTCAATGAGCCCATCATCAAACGGGTCATTGCCACAGAAGGGCAAACGGTAGATTTTGATTACGCTAACAAGTCGGTGCTTGTAGACGGGGAACCTGTAGACGAAACCCAGTTTGGCCTGGAAAACGGGATCACGGAGGAACCTTTCAGTTCTTTGGGATTGTTGGAATTTCCGCAAACGGTCCCAGAAGGCTGCGTATTTGTGCTGGGGGACAACCGCTCCGTTTCGGAAGACAGCCGCTATCAAGATGTCGGTATGATTGACGTGCGAAACATTTTGGGAAAAGCGGTGTTTCATCTCTTCCCGCTGGACAGCGTGGGCCCTGTTTCGTAAGTGCAACTTGTAAGATCAAAAAGGGGAGGATAGACTATGTCCCATCAGGAAGAGGATTCCCTGCAGAAAGCCCCATGGTTCGGCACCCTATTGGAATGGACAGAAACCATTGTTATGGCCATTGCATTGGTGGCGATTGTTTTTACATTTTTCTGCCGGGTTATTACCGTGGACGGCAGTTCTATGGAGCCTACCTATCACAACGGGGACCGTGTTCTTGCCACAAACTTGTTGGGAGCCCCCGCGCAAGGCGATGTGGTGATTGTCATAAACGCTTTAGAGGAACCCATCATCAAACGGGTCGTTGCCACAGAAGGACAAACCGTGGATTTTGATCCTCAGCTAGGGGAAGTGACTGTAGACGGAGAAGTGGTTTCCGGTTCTGCCTTTGGCATAGAAGACGGCATCACGTTCGTTCCGGATCTGCCGGGCCAAGTGCTAGAATTTCCCCAAACGGTTCCAGAGGGTTGTGTTTTTGTGCTGGGAGATAACCGGGGCAATTCTACGGACAGCCGGTTCCAAACCGTGGGCATGGTGGATTGCAGGAACGTGCTTGGAACCGTGTTTTTTAATTTGTATCCTTTCTCAAAGTTGGGGTTTACAGGCGATATTTAAAACGCCTCTAAACTCCGCAGAGAAGGGTAGAACTTCATACAATGGTCGGTAAGAAAGGAGGCGTTTCACTATGGGAGAGGCGCAATCGATTCAATGGTTTCCAGGGCATATGGCCCGAACCCGGAGAAAAATCAGCGAAGATCTGAAGCTGGTGGATATTGTGGCGGAAATTCTGGATGCACGCATTCCCAAGAGCAGTTCCAATCCTGTGTTGCGCGACATCATCCAGCGCAAGCCAAAAATCGTTCTTCTCAACAAAAGTGATATGGCAGACCCCGCGCAAACGTCGCGGTGGATGTCTTATTATGCATCTTTAGGAGAAAAGGCGATTCCCTTGGAAAGCAAAACCGGCAAGGGGGTTAACGCCTTTTATCCAGCCGTGCGTGAAGTTCTGAAAGAGCAAATCCTCGCCTGGGAAAAGAAGGGCATGGTGGGCCGGCCTATCCGTGTGATGGTGGTGGGAATTCCCAATGTTGGAAAATCCTCTTTTATCAACCGGATGATTCGAGGCGGAAAGGCCGGAAAAGCGGAGGTGCAGGACCGTCCAGGTGTGACGCGGCAAAACCGCTGGTTTACAGTGGGAAAAGGCTTTGAGCTTTTGGATACCCCAGGTGTTCTTTGGCCGAAATTTGAAGATCCCCTGGTGGGTGAACATTTGGCCTTTACAGGCGCTGTTCGAGACGAGATTTTGGATAGCGAGGGTCTAGCCGCCCGCCTTTTGGAGCTGCTGATGGAACTGTATCCGGATGCGGTCAATAGCCGGTATAAAACCCAGTTCTCTCTGGAAGCCGGCTTAAAAGGGTATGAACTTTTGGAACAAATCGGCAGAAAACGAGGCATGCTGGTTTCCGGCGGCGAAGTCAACACCGAACGCGCTGCCAGCACGGTTTTGGACGAGTATCGGGGAGGTAAGCTGGGCCGAATCACATTGGAACGGCCCTGAAAACAGATAGATGCTCCCTGTCAGAGAGCTATGCAGAAAGGTCTCCGAACGGAGGGGAAAGGGTGATGGATTTGGCAAAGGCCGAAAAGAAAGAGGGGACAGCCCCTTTGGACTGGTACGCTTGGGAACGCCGTGCAGAAGAGCGCGGCATTACCCCTGTCTGCGGCATTGATGAAGCTGGGCGAGGCCCTTTAGCGGGACCCGTCTGCGCGGCAGCTGTCATTCTTCCCCTGGATTGCGAGATCGAGGGCCTCAACGATTCCAAAAAGCTTTCGGAAAAAAAGAGGGAAGCTCTCTTTCCAGTGATTCAGGAAAAGGCCATTTCTTGGGGAATTGGCTGGGCGAGCGCGGAGGAAATTGATACCTACAATATCCTGCAGGCCACCTTCTTGGCCATGCAGCGCGCTTGTGAAAATTTATCCGTAAAACCTGCTTGGGCTTTGGTGGATGGAAACCGCATGCCGCCTCTGCAGATACCGGGAGA
Organism: uncultured Neglectibacter sp.; assembly: GCA_904374805.1. Taxonomy (GTDB): domain Bacteria; phylum Bacillota; class Clostridia; order Oscillospirales; family Acutalibacteraceae; genus Acutalibacter; species Acutalibacter pullicola. The sequence goes on along the minus strand of CAJFEW010000002.1, from coordinate 13,973 downwards.
GACGGTGGTGAAAGGGGACGCTCAGTGCGCCAGCATTGCGGCCGCTTCCATTTTGGCCAAAGTAAGCCGGGACCGTTTGCTGCGAGAGTGGGACGAGCTCTATCCCGCTTACGGTTTCTCTAAGCACAAAGGATATGGCACGAAAGCCCATTACGAAGCGATTGCGAAGTATGGCATCCTTCCTATCCACAGAAAGAGCTTTTTAAAAAATCTGGGGGACAAGAACCGATGAAAACCGCTTCCGGACGAGCGGGGGAAGAACACATCGCCCAGTGGCTGGTTGACCACGGCTATGAGATGGTGGCAAGGAATTACCACTCCCGTTATGGAGAAATTGATTTAATTGCCCAAAAAGCGCCCTATCTTTGTTTTATAGAAGTGAAGACAAGGGAGGAAAACAGTTTAGTTTCTCCCTTTGAGGCAATTTCCCCAACCAAGCAGCGTAAAATTTTTTTGACGGCGCTGGAGTTCCTGCAGAAACATCCGATAGATCTCCAACCTCGCTTTGACGCTGCTGCCGTGATTTTGCACCGAGGAAAAATTGTAGGAGAACAATATTTAGAAAATGTTTTTTAAGGCTGCTGTTTCACGCTAGGGAAAAGAGGGGGAAAAGCACATGCAGTATTTTGATTTGCACTGCGACACGATGACGGAATGCACGCTCCAGGGAGTTCCTCTGGGCGAAAACCAGCTGCATGTCAGTTTGCATACAGCGAAGAACTGGGACCATTACGTGCAGTGTTACGCAGTATGGATTCCAGATGAGCTGCGAGGTGATGCAGCATGGGATCGGTTTCTGGAAATTGTCCGGACCTTTCACAAGGAGCTTACAGAAAACCATCGCTGTCTCTCACAACTTGCCGGACCGGGGGATTTAACTTTCTTGGAAAAGGAAGGAAGACACGGGGCGATCCTTACCCTGGAGAACGGCGCCGCCTTTGGCGGAAACCTGGAACGAGTCAAGGAATTACAGCGTCTAGGTGTGCGCATGTGCACCTTAACTTGGAACGGGGCCAATGAAATTGGCAGGGGCGTCATGGCTCCTGGCACAAGCGGGTTGACGGATTTTGGAAGAGAAGTCGTCTCTGCTTTTGAGGCAGCAGGCATTTTGGTAGATGTGTCCCATTCCAGCCCGGAGCTTTTTTGGGATGTGGCAAGGATAGCTACAAAACCGCTTGTCGCTTCCCACTCCAATGCCAAAGAGGTTTGCAAGCATCCGCGCAATTTGTCCCGAGAACAATTTGAAGCAATCAAAAACTCCGGCGGTCTGGTGGGTTTGAATTTTTATAAGGCGTTTCTAAACGATGTGCCGGAAAAAGCTTGCATGGAAGACGTGATTCGCCACGCGGAGTATTTTCTGTCCCTGGGAGGTGAGGATGTCTTGTCCCTGGGCGGAGACTGGGACGGAGCGGATCTTCCGGACGATATGCCGGGCCTTGCCGCCATCCCCGACCTTTACGAGCTTTTCTTGCGCAAAAACTATGGGGAAAGCCTGGTACAAAAACTCTTCTATGGCAACGCCGCCTCTTTCTTCCAAAGAGAGAATTTACTTTGACAGAACAGAAAAAGTAGGGTATAGTAATAACCGCAAACAGGTGTACTTTGTGAGAAAACAGGAAATAGGTGATGTAATTGCGCTATAAAAGCACCCGGAACTCCCAACTGCGATTGACGGCTTCTCAGGCAATTGCCCAGGGGATATCGGAAGAGGGCGGCTTGTTTGTGCCGGAAAGCTTTCCGGATCTAACTCAGCAGCTTCCTTCCCTTTTGCAAATGGATTATAAAACTTTGGCCAAGGCGATTTTCCAGCTTTTCCTCACTGATTTTACAGGGGAGGAAATCGCGAACTGTGTCGAGCAGGCGTACGCCGCCGAGAAATTCGGGGGCGCACAGCCTGTAAAGGTCACTCCCTTAACAAAACAAGGCGAGCCAAAGTTTCTGTTGGAACTGTGGCATGGCCCCACTTGCGCGTTTAAAGATATGGCCTTGCAGATTCTCCCCTATTTTTTGACGGTTTCTCTAAAAAAGGCGGCTCCCGGTAAAGAAGCCGTTATTTTAACAGCAACCTCGGGAGATACTGGCAAAGCGGCTTTGGAAGGGTTTAAAAATGTCCCCGGAACGCGGATTCTAGTGTTTTATCCCAGAGATGGGGTGAGCCCCACCCAAAAGCTCCAGATGGTCACCCAGGAAGGAACCAACGTAGGAGTGTGCGCGATTGAGGGAAATTTTGACGACGCACAGACCAGTGTGAAGCGAATCTTTACCAACGCCGCGTTGAAAGAAAAGTTGGCTGCGCACAACCTGTTATTCTCCAGTGCAAATTCCATCAATTGGGGACGGCTTCTGCCGCAAATTGTCTATTACTTTTTTGCCTATGGAGAGCTGATTCGCTCCGGATATGCCCAAGGGACCCCCATGGACGTGGTTGTCCCTACTGGTAATTTCGGGAACATTCTCGCTGCGTACTACGCGAAGAAGATGGGGCTTCCCATTCGCAAACTGATTTGTGCTTCCAATGCCAACAAGGTCTTAGCGGATTTTATTCGCACAGGCACCTATGACCGGCGGCGGGAGTTTTACACCACCACTTCGCCCTCCATGGATATTCTGATTTCCAGCAATTTGGAACGGCTGTTGTACGCCCTTTCTGGAGAAAACAGTGAACGCCTTTCCCGCTGGATGGGGGAATTGGCCGAGAATGGATGCTACACTGTGGAGGAAGACGTCCGCTCTCAGGTACAGGAACTGTTCTACGGCGCGTGGTGCGATGATCAGGGAGCGGCGGAAACCATTCGGGAGCTGATGGAAGAGGAAAACTACCTCTGCGATCCTCATACCGCCGTGGCAGTCCATGTGTACCGTCAATATTGTAAGGAAAACGGGGGCTCCTCTGTGCCTGCCATCATTGCCTCTACGGCCAGTCCCTTTAAATTTTCCGGCACGGTTCTATCCGCTTTGCAGCGCCCTGTCGCTGCGCAAGAGGAGGAAAATCTACAGAACCTGGCACAGATATCCGGCTGGTGTGCCCCGGAACAGTTGGCCACTTTGCAGGAGAAACCGGTTCGTTTCCGCCAAGTGGTATCCAAAGAACAGGCAGAGGCGTACGTTCTGGATTTTTTGGGAATGGGCGGTTGCTGAAATGAGCCTGTACGCAATTGCAGATCTACATCTCTCCCTCAACGGGGAAAAGCCTATGGATGTATTCCGGGGCTGGCAGAACTATGTGCAGAGGCTGGAAGACAATTGGACGCGCGTGGTAGGGGAGCAAGACACGGTTCTGATTGCCGGGGATATTTCCTGGGCGATGAAATTGGAGGATGCTGTTTTGGACTTTCAATTTCTTCACCGTCTTCCAGGCAACAAAATTCTGTTAAAAGGAAACCATGACTACTGGTGGTCCACTCGCAATAAAATCGACCACTTTTTAGAGGAGCAAGGTTTTTCCGATATGCGGGTGTTGCACAACTGCGCGTATTTGGTGGAAGGGAAAGCCCTGTGCGGAACACGGGGCTGGCTTTACAACTCCGAAACAGCGGAGGACAAAAAAATTGTGGCGCGTGAGGCAGGCCGCCTTCGCATGTCCTTGGAAGACGCAAAGAAATGCGGGGGCGAACCCGTTGTGTTCCTCCACTATCCGCCGGTCTACGACGACATGGCCTGCACGGAAATTTTGGAGATTCTTGTAAAAGAGGGAATTCGCCACTGTTACTTCGGCCACATTCACGGCCAGTATGCAGCGCAGAAAGCCCTTGTAGGAGAATACGAAGGGGTGAAAATGCATTTGATCTCTGCAGATCATTTGCAATTTTGCCCAATTCGGGTAGAATAGGACGTGTTTTTTCCGGAAATTCCTGAAATATTTGCGGGAAACATATGGATTCTTTGTCCAGTCTGTGCTATAATTACGCAGTTACTTCGGTAAGTTTATTTTGAGAGGAATCAGAAATCATGAATGTTAAAGCGACCAACAAAGTAGAAACCAATCGTTACGAACTGGAGCTGGAAGTCAGCGCCGAAGAGTTTAACGAAGCGATCAATGCTGTTTACAAGCGTGAGAGCAAGAAGATGAATATCCCCGGTTTCCGCAAGGGCCATGCTCCCCGCGCATTTGTTGAGAAGTATTATGGGGAAGAAGTTTTTTATGAAGCTGCCGTTGACCACCTGTACCGCCCCATGGTGATGGAGGCCGTGGAAAAGTCCGGTCTGCAGGTAATCAGCATCGGCGAGTTTAAAATTGATGAAATTGGCAAAGAAAAGGGCCTTTTGTGCAAGCTGAATGTGGTTACCAAGCCGGAAGCTTCTATTGAAGGCTACAAGGGCATTGAAGTGTTCAAAGAGCCTGTGGTGGTATCCCAGGGAGACATCGATCAGGAGATCGAGCGGGTGCGCGAGCGCAATTCCCGCGTGATTCACGTGGAGGATCGGGCCGCCGCTAACGGAGATATTGTCACCATCGATTTTGACGGCTATCTGGACGGCAAGCAGTTCGACGGCGGCAAGGCGGAGAACTATGAGCTCACTCTGGGCGCCGGCCAGTTTATTCCCGGCTTTGAAGACCAGGTTGTGGGCCACACTATCGGGGAAGAGTTCGACATTTCTGTCACATTCCCGGAAGATTACCACGCGGAAGAGCTCAAGGGCAAGCCGGTTGTCTTTAAGATTAAGCTGCACGAAATCAAGATGAAAGAGCTTCCCGAGGTGGATGACGAGTTCGTGAAAGACGTCAGCGAGTTCGACACCCTGGAAGAGTATCGGAAGGATATTGAGCAGAAACTGCTTTCTCAGCGGGAAAAGGCAGCGGACGCCGATGTGGAAAACCAGCTGGTAGAAGCAGTGATCGAAAAAGTCCAGGCTGACATCCCCGACGAGATGGTGGAGAATGAAGTGGATGAGATTATCAACTCCTTTGCTTACCGTCTCCAGTCCCAGGGCTTGAAACTGGAAACTTACCTGAAGTATACAGGGCAGACCACAGATGACCTGCGCACCCAGTATAAGCCCCAGGCAGAGCGTCAGGTAAAAGTCCGTCTCGGCTTGGAAAAAATTGCAGAACTGGAAAATTTGAAGCCCACTGAGGAAGAAACCGAGGCTGAGTATCAGAAGCTGGCGGATTCCTACGGTATGCCTTTGGAGAGCGTGAAGAATCTGGTAACCGTGGAAGGCATCAACGGGGACATTCAGAATCAGAAGGCAATTGACTTCATCCGTGAGAACGCGGTGATCCAAGAGGCGAAAGACGAGGAGAAAGCAGAGGAGAAGCCTGCTCCCAAAAAGCGCGCCTCTCGGAAGAAGGCCAAAACGGAAGAAGAGAAACCAGAAGAGGTTGCTGAAGAAAAGAGCGAGGGCTAAAACGGTATAGCCCGGAATAAATCTTACTGGTTGATCGCATACTAAAAAATGTTTTGAAAGGAGCAAGGGCGCGTCATGAGCTTGGTTCCATATGTGGTTGAACAAACCAACCGAGGAGAACGTTCCTACGATATTTTTTCCCGACTTTTGAATGATCGGATTATTCTTTTGAACGAAGAAGTGAACAGCGCATCTGCTGGCGTAGTGGTTGCGCAGCTGCTGTATTTGGAAGGCCAAGATCCGGAAAAGGACATCTCTCTGTATATCAACAGCCCTGGCGGTGTTATCACCGATGGCATGGCGATTTACGACACGATGCAGTACATCAAATGCGATGTTTCCACCATCTGCCTTGGCATGGCTGCCAGCATGGGCGCCTTCTTGTTAGCGGCAGGCACGAAAGGAAAGCGCTTTGCCCTTCCCAACAGTGAAATTATGATCCACCAGCCCAGCGGCGGCGCGCAGGGCCAGGCCACGGACATCAGCATCCACGCCAATCACATTTTGCGCGTTAAGGAAAAGCTGAACACCATCCTCTCCGAGCGCACGGGCCAGCCGTTGGAAGTGGTGCAGCGCGATACAGAGCGGGACAATTTCATGACCGCTCAGGAAGCGTTGGAGTACGGCTTGATTGACAAAGTGATCGAGCATCGATAAAAGAAAGGGAGTGGACAGATGCCCGGTATGAACGACAATGAAATCTGCTGCTCCTTCTGCGGCAAACCCCAGGCAGTTGCCGACCGGCTTATTGCCGGCTCAGGGGTATATATTTGCGACGCCTGCGTCCGGTTGTGCATGTCCATTATCGAGGACGAAGACCGGCTAAAAAAAGGCAGAAGCGATGAAAAGGAAGTGGGCATTCTCCTTCCGAAGCCGCAGGAGATCAAGAAGAAGCTGGATGAATATGTGGTGGGTCAAGATACTGCCAAGGTGGCACTTTCGGTAGCTGTCTACAACCATTATAAGCGCATTTATTTTTCCGATGACGCAGTGGAAATTTCCAAAAGCAACGTGTTGCTTTTGGGGCCTACAGGCGTAGGGAAAACCTATCTTGCTCAAACGCTGGCTAAGCTGTTGGATGTGCCGTTTGCCATTGCGGACGCCACTACTTTGACTGAGGCCGGCTATGTGGGAGAAGACGTGGAGAATATCTTGCTGCGGCTTATTCAGGCAGCGGATTACGACATTTTCAAAGCGGAGCGGGGCATTATCTATATCGATGAAATCGATAAGATTTCCCGCAAGTCGGAAAATCAATCGATTACCCGTGACGTAAGCGGCGAAGGCGTTCAGCAGGCACTTCTGAAAATTTTGGAGGGAACTGTTGCCAGCGTCCCTCCCAAGGGCGGGCGCAAACACCCACAGCAAGAGGCAATCAACATTAACACCTCCAACATTTTGTTCATTTGCGGCGGTGCGTTTGACGGTCTCGAAAAAATTGTACAACAGCGTTCTGCCTCCAACTCCTTGGGGTTTGGCGGGGAGGTCCACGGAAAAAAAGAATTGGATCGTATTGACTGGATGAAGGATGTAACGCCTCACGACCTGGTGAAATATGGTTTGATTCCTGAATTGGTGGGCCGTATCCCGGTGATTACCGCCTTGAATGCTTTAGACGAAGATTCTCTGGTTCGCATTTTAAAAGAGCCGAAAAACTCCCTTGTGAATCAGTACAAAAAGCTTTTTGACCTGGATAAAGTAGATCTTGAATTTACGGATGAAGCGTTGGTCTCCATCGCCCAGAAAACCCTGGAGCGTAAAACGGGGGCTCGCGGTCTTCGCGCCATTATGGAAGACCTATTGATGCCCATTATGTATCAGGCTCCCAGCGACTACACCATTGAAAAAGTGATTATCACCAAGGAAATGGTGGAAAATGGGGCGGATCCGGAGATCGTATACAACAAAGATCGCAAGCCTGTGAAGATTAAGATTACCCAACCTAAGCGGCGGGATCGCAGAGACTCGGTATCATAAAAACTGCAGAGGAAAAGGCTGTTACCGGCTTATCCCGGTCCCAGCCTTTTGCTGGTATTTAGGAGTACATAAACATGCAAACAATTGACGAAAATACCCCCATTGAAAACGAGTTGGTATTGCCCATTTTAGCTGTGCGCGGCATGGTTTTTTTCCCTGGGATGATGCTGCAATTTGACGTTGCCCGGAAGAAATCCATTCTTGCAGTGACGGAGTCTCTCTCCAGCGACCGCTTGATTTTCTTGGTTTCCCAAGTAGATCTCTCCGACGGGGAACCCACGGGAGACGATTTGTACAAAATTGGGGTAATTGCCCGAATCAAGCAAGTGGTTCATCACTCGGAAGAAGGGGTGAAACTCCATGTGGAGGGTGTGTGCCGGGGTGAAATTGTGTCGCTTCTGCAAGAGGACCCCTACTTGGTAGGCAACATTCAAAAATGCCCCATTCTCACTTACAAGAAAACCTATAAATCCGAAGCGCTGCTTCGCGTAATCCACGACCGTTTTGACGAGTACTTGCGTCTGTTTAAGCATGTGCCTCCAGATGTGCTGTTGGGCGTATTGCAGGAAAAGGATTGTGGAAGGCTGGCGGATTACATCGCTTCCAATATTTCCATTGACTTTGAACGGAAGCAGTACATTCTAGATGAACTGCGCCCCTTAAAACGTATTCAAAAATTGATCGATATTCTTACAGAAGAAATCAAAATTCTTTCTGTGGAAAATGAGATCAACCAAAAAGCGCAGGCGCAAATTGACGAAAATCAACGGGAATATTTTTTGAAAGAGCAGCTCCGTGCGATTACCAGCGAGCTGGGGGAGGATGACAATCCTCAGCAAGAGGCAGACGAGCTCCGGCAAAAGGTGTTGGCTTTAGGGCTGCCAAAGACTTGTGAGGACAAGCTGTTAAAGGAGTGCGACAAACTGTTTCGGATGCCGTACGGATCCCATGAGGCAAGCGTGATCCGGATGTATTTGGACACTTGCCTGGAACTTCCTTGGAAAAAGTCCTCGAAAGAAAAGCTGGACTTAAAGCGCGCTCAGAGAATTTTGGACCGGGATCATTACGGTCTGGAAAAGGTGAAGGAACGCTTTATTGAAATTTTGGCAGTGAAGTGCCTGACCCCTAAACAATCCGGTCAGATTATCTGTCTTGCAGGCCCTCCGGGAGTTGGAAAAACTTCCATTGCACGCTCCATTGCTGAAGCGACGGGGCGGAAGTATGTTCGTGTCTCCTTGGGCGGCGTTAGCGATGAGGCGGAGATTATGGGCCATCGCAGAACGTACGTGGGGTCTATGCCGGGCCGAATAATCAGCGCGGTAAAACAAGCGGGTGTGAACAATCCTTTGATCTTGCTGGACGAGATCGACAAACTGGGGCAGAACTTCAAAGGAGATCCTGCGTCAGCCCTGCTAGAGGTGTTGGATCCAGAACAGAACGCGGAGTTCACGGATCACTATATTGACATGCCCTTCGACCTGAGCAATGTGCTGTTTATTACCACGGCCAATGACTCCTCCAGAATTCCTGGTCCTCTCTACGACCGTATGGATCTCATTGAGCTGGGAAGTTATACGCTGGAGGAGAAAATGAAGATTGCCACACGGCATCTGATCCGAAAGCAGCTGAAAAAACACGGGATTGAACCGTCCCAGTTAAAGTTCAGCAAAACAGCGGTAAAAGAACTGATTGAAGGCTATACCCGCGAGGCAGGTGTGCGTACGTTAGAGCGCACCATTGGAGCTATCTGCCGAAAAGTGGCAAAGATGATTGTGCTAGACCCGGAGTTCACCTGTTACACAGTAAAGCCGGACAATCTGGAAAGCCTGCTGGGGCCCCGGAAGTTCACAAAAGACCAGCTGTCCGGCGAGGACACCATTGGGCTTGTCAATGGATTGGCATGGACCAGCGTGGGCGGCGAACTTTTACCAATTGAAGTTGCCGTGATGGAAGGTACCGGCAAAATTCAGCTGACCGGTTCTTTGGGCGATGTGATGAAAGAATCTGCGGGCGCCGCTATCACCTGCATTCGGACTCGTGCGGGAGCTTTGGGAATCTCTCCCAAGTTTTACGAGAAGTGCGATATCCATATTCACGCACCAGAGGGGGCCGTGCCAAAAGATGGTCCTTCCGCAGGCATTGCCATGGCAACGGCGATCACTTCCGCTCTTTGCGGAATCCCTGTACGCCATGATGTAGCCATGACCGGGGAAATAACGTTGCAAGGGCGGGTTCTTCCCATTGGGGGCCTCAAAGAAAAGTCCATGGCTGCGTTTAAAAACGGAATGAAAACGGTACTCATTCCGGCGGACAATGTACCGGACTTGGCTGAAGTGGATGAGGTTGTAAAGAAACACGTGCAATTCATTCCCGTAAAGCGTGTAGACACCGTGTTGGAAACTGCTCTGCTGCATATGCCTCGGCCTGTTTCCAACGACACCGTGAAATTGCCGGAGGATTTACCTGCCAAACGGCAGCAGGGGCCGGAATTGTATCAATACGTGGATTGAGGAGTTCGTTGTGAATTTTCAGAATGTAAATTTTGAACTAGCCGCCGGACGAAAAGACCAACTGCCGAAGAGTAATCTGCCAGAAGTGGTTTTTTCGGGCAAATCTAATGTGGGAAAGTCCTCGCTCATCAATCGCTTAGTGCAGCGCAAAGCTTTGGCTCGTGTAAGCGCTACGCCGGGAAAGACCGCCACCATCAACTTTTACCGTCTACCGGAATGCCGTTTGGTGGATCTGCCCGGCTATGGGTATGCACGTGTGTCTCAGAAAGAAAAGCAGCGTTGGGCCTCTTTGGTAGAGGGATATTTTGAACCTGGCAGGAACATTGCTCTCGTGATTCAGCTAGTGGATATGCGTCACAAACCTACAGCAGACGATTTGCAGATGATTGACTTTCTGTATCAGACTCAGCTTCCCTTTGTGGTGGTCTGTACGAAAAGCGATAAATTAAATCGGGGAGAAACCGAAACACAAACTGGTTTTTTTGACAATCTATTTCAGGAAAAGGGTATTCCTTGGATTCCCTTTTCCACTGTAAAGGGAACGGGATTGGACCAATTGAAAAAGGTCCTGGAAGAAGCTGTGACCGCACATACAACGGTCTGAAACGAATAAGGAGGATGGCTTGTGATTGCAAAGTGCCTAAGGGTAAATGAAGCGGGGCATTTGGAGATCAGCGGGTGTGATACGGTAAAGCTGGCGGAACAATATGGAACGCCTCTTTACGTGATGAGCGAAGATCTCATTCGGGAGAACTGCCGCCGCTATGTGACATCGTTTGAAAAGAATTACAGCGGTAAGGGAAAACCAATTTATGCCAGCAAAGCCTTTAGCTGCAAGGAGATCTATCGGATTGTCCGCAGTGAGGGAATGGACGTGGAGGTGGTTTCCGGCGGAGAGCTGTATACGGCGCTGCAAGCCGGCGTTCCCGCTTCCCACATTCATTTCCAGGGAAATAACAAATCCCTGGGAGAGTTAACCTTTGCCATAGAAAATGGCGTAGGCGATATTGTGGTTGACAACTTGTCCGAACTGCACAAGGTGGAAAAAATCGCAAGTGAACACAACGTTGTAGTGGAAGTTTCTTTGCGGATCAAACCTGGAATTGACGCCCACACCCATGAATTTATCCGCACAGGCCAGATTGATTCCAAATTCGGTTTGGACCTGGAGAGCGGAGAAGCCATGGAGGCGCTCCGCCAGGCAAAAGAGATGTCTCACTTGGTTGTCAAAGGCCTGCACTGCCATATTGGATCTCAGATTTTAGAGAAAACGCCTTTCGTCCATACGGCGGAAGTGATGTTGCACTTTTTTGACCAGGTTCGAAAGGAACTGGGCATTGTTTTCACCTTCTTAAATTTGGGGGGAGGCTTCGGTATTCATTACACAGAGCAGGATCACGCTGTCCCTTACGAAGAGTATATGGAAGCTGTGTCCGCTGCCGTGCATAAAACCTGCGAGGAACTGCAGATGGACCTTCCTTATATTTATATTGAGCCCGGCCGCTCTGTGGTAGGTGAGGCCGGTATCACGTTGTACACAGTGGGAACCATTAAGGAGATTCCAGGAATTCGCAACTACGTTGCCATTGACGGCGGAATGTTTGACAACCCCCGTTATGCGCTGTATCACTCGGATTACACCTGCTTGCTGGCCAACCGGGCAGGAGAACCTGCAGACTATGTGGCAACCATTGCAGGCAAGTGCTGCGAAAGCGGGGATTTGATCCAAGAGCACACTGCCATCCAGCACCCGCAGGAAGGGGATATCTTGGCGGTTTTGTCTACAGGAGCATACAATTATTCGATGGCTTCCAATTACAATCGGAACCTGAAGCCTGCCTGTATTATGGTGTCTCAGGGGACTTCCCGCATCGTGATCAAAGGGGAAACGTACGAAGACCTGGTCCGCAACGATATCTAAATTTCTCTGTTTACTTTTTAGCTTTTTTATGCTAAGCTTTTAAAGCATAAAGCGAGCAGAAAGGATGCGCGTAAACTATGAACGGTAAGCTTCATGATAAAAATGTAGATTTTCTCTTTCAAGCCGTCCTGGCGCTAGAAACGCCAGAAGAGTGTTATCGTTTCTTTGATGACTTATGCACAGTTCCCGAACTGAAGGCCATGTCTCAGCGTCTGGCGGTAGCACACATGCTCAGCCACAAACAAGTCTACAGCGATATTGTGGCAGAGACAGGGGCGTCCACTGCAACAATCAGCCGTGTCAATCGTTCCTTGAATTACGGAAGCGACGGCTATGCCCTGGTTTTCAAACGGTTGGACGAACAGAAATCTGAGGAATAATATGCGAAGCTATTCGGTCTTTGCTCAGTATTACGACGAGCTGACGTCCAACGTGGCGTACGCTCGCCAAGCGGATTATTTGCTGGACTTGCTGCAGCGTTTGGGACACTCTCCCGGCTTAACGTTGGATCTTGCCTGCGGGACGGGGTCCTTGACGTTGGAGCTATACCGGCGCGGTGTGGATATTTACGGTATCGATGGCTCTGTGGAGATGCTCTCCGAGGCCCGTACCAAGTGTGCAGAGGCGGGAGCAGACATTTTGTTCTTATGCCAAAACATGCAATCCATCGACCTGTATGGCACAGTAGATACGGTTTTGTGTACTTTAGATAGTTTGAATCATCTAAAAAACGGAGAGGAACTGCAACGGGTCTTTGAGAGGGTATCTTTCTTTATGAACCCGGGTGGATATTTTCTCTTTGACATGAATACCCTGTATAAGCACCAAGTAATTTTGGGCAATGAAACCTATGTATACGATACAGAGCACGTATATTGTGTTTGGCAAAATCGGTGCCACAAAGATGGCAAGGTAGATATTCAACTGGATTTTTTTGAACCGGAAAACAACTTGTATGTTCGCAGTACAGAACGTTTTTCGGAGCGAGCCTACCCTACGGAAGAGGTGTTAGACCGGCTCTTTAAGGCAGGCTTTGATAAAGTGGAAGTGTTTGACGAGCTCTCTTTTCGCCCGCCTACTGCCCACAGTCAAAGGCTCGTTTACGCTGCAAGGAAACAGGAAAGGTAAAAACATATATGGATAAGATTTTACGTACTATTACCTCGGACGGCAGTCTGATGGCTTCCACTATAGATGCCAGTCAAATTGTGTATACGGCCCAAAAAGTTCATGGGCTTACCAAGACTTCCTGCGCTGCTTTAGGGAGGCTTTTGACGGGCGCCTCCCTGATGGGAAACTTGCTGAAGACGGAGGGAGCTTCTCTCACTTTGAAAGTCAATGGCGGGGGGCCTTTGGGCAATTTGGTGGCCATTTCTGACAGTCACGGCAACGTCCGGGGCTACGTAGATCACCCCGAGGTAGAACTGCCTTTAAAACCCAACGGTAAAATCGATGTGGGGGGCGGTGTAGGCAACCAGGGCCGTCTCGCTGTGATTCGCGACGTAGGGGAAGGGGATCCTTATGTGGGGCAAGTGGAGCTTGTCAGTGGTGAAATTGCGGAGGATCTGACCAATTATTTTGCCAGCAGCGAACAGATTCCCACTGTTTGCGCTTTGGGTGTGTTGGTTGACAAAACAGGTGGGGAAGCTATGCTTGCCGGCGGGTTGTTGATCCAGGCATTGCCTGGGGCAGACAACGCTGCTTTAGAGCAATTAGAGCGCAACATTGCCGAGCTAGACTCTGTCACTACCATGCTAGCAAAAGGCATGGGGCCGGAAGAAATGTGCCGCGCTGCATTACAGGGCTTTGAAGTGGAGATTTTAGACCAGGCCCCAGTATACTATGCCTGCAACTGCAGCAAAGAGCGCTTTGCCCGCGGCTTGCTCACCTTAGGCGCAAAGGAACTTTTGAGCCTTCATGGCGACGAACGGGAGCAGGTGGAGACCGTTTGCCACTACTGCAACAAGAAGTATATTTTCACCAAGCAGGAGATCGCAGAGCTTGCAAAACAAGCCGCAAATAAGGATCGAAATATTTCTTGAAAATATTTTAAAAAACCGCTTGACAAATTCGACCAAATCGTGTAAGATATAGAACGTCGCTGATGAAGCGAACAGAAATGTGTGAAGGGCTTATGGGGGCATAGCTCAGCTGGTTAGAGCACCTGCCTTACAAGCAGGGGGTCACAGGTTCGAGTCCTGTTGTCCCCACCATAC
>CAJFEW010000001.1 GCA_904374805.1 uncultured Neglectibacter sp. | reverse complement strand
CTGGCGTATATTTTTTGTTTGGCACTCCTTTTGGCATAATTAAACACCCCACTTGTTATTCAGTATACCATACTGTCTAACAAATGGGGTGCAGTTCACAAGGGCAGCTCTTTTTACATTCCAAATGGGTCTGTGTCCCAGAAAATGCCCGCCATTATGAAAAGGGGGCGTGTTGCGTCCATGGCCTCGGCAGAGCATCGGTGTGCCCTCTACAGCGGGGAGTTCGGGCCTTCTAAGCACTCGTCCTTTGGGTGCACCCATCGTTCCTGGGCTGTGTCTTCCAAGAGCAGCGGAAAGCTTTGGCAAAAGATACAAAAACCATGGGATTTTTTGGCTGTGCAGATAGATTTCACGGGAAGAGTGATAAAAGATTGACAAGGGGGAAATTTAGTAGTATGCTTATTGCCGATAGTTTGTTTGAGACTTAAACTAAAAGAACTCAAACGGGACGGAAACAGAAAACAAGTGGAGTGTGGAAACATGAAATTCCGGTATCGCTGGTGGGGGAAAGGAGATATAGACGCTTCCATCGGCATCTTTTTCGACGGGTTCTCCAAAATCCTGTCTGCTACGGGCATCCTGCTGTTTGTGTTCGGCATACCCGCGGACATTGTGTTGGGGAAAATCGTGCCGGGCATCGGGCTGGCCATCTTCGCGGGAAACCTGTGGTATTTCTACGAGGCCTGGTCCCTGGCAAAAAAGGAGCAGCGGCAAGATGTAACCGCCCAGCCCTTTGGCATTGGGGCTTCCCAGTTGACGGGCTGGCTCTATTTGATTATCGGTCCGGTGTACTGGCAGACCGGCGACGGAGAGCTGGCTTTTCAAGTGGGATTGGCCGCCTCTCTCATCGGCGGGCTCATTGAAGTGCTGGGAGGCTTTATCGGCCGGTGGATCGTGAAGGTGGTGCCCCACAGCGCCTTAATGGGCAACATGGCCTCTTCGGCTTTGGTGTGGCTCTCGTTTGTGGGCATCGCCATGGTGTTTGACAAGCCTGTTTACGCGCTGCTGCCCTTCTGCATGGTCATCATCGACTACTTGGGCAAGGCAGACAAGCGCTTTCAGAAGATTCCCACCGGGGTGGTGGCTGTGGTGCTGGGGGCGGTGATCGCCTGGAGCACCGGCTCTCTGACGTGGGAGAACTTCACCGCCTCCTTCTCCAACCTGGGTTTTTACCCGCCCACCTTCTGCGGCGGGGACATTCTGAAGGGATTGCAGGGCATTGTCCCCTTCCTGCCGGTGATTATCCCCTTGCAGATCAACAATTTCCTCTCCACGCTGCAGGGCATTGAGGCGGCCAAGGCGGTGGGAGATGTGTACCCGGAACGCCGCTCTATGGTGATGGACGGCTGCTCCACCATGCTGGGCAGTTTATTCGGCAATCCGTTTCCCACCACCGTGTATTTCGGCCAGCCGGGGTGGAAGGAGCTGGGAGCTCGGGCGGGCTTCTCCCTGGTAAACGCAGGGGCCTACCTGCTCATTTGCCTGACGGGACTGACTGGCGTGCTCATGGCCTTGATCCCCACGGAGGCGGTGATGGTGCTGCTGGTCTTTGTGGGCTTCTCGGTGACGGCCTCCACCTTCCAAGAGCTGGACAAGAAGTATGTCAACGTGGTGCTTCTTTCCCTCATCCCCATTCTGTTCCAGTATATACAGACCCAGATCAGCTCTTCCGTTCAGGCGGCGGGCACCACGATAGACGCTTTGACTGCCGCCCAGTTCGCGGAATATTCCGTGCCCATTCAGGGCATGCAATATCTGGGGAACGGCGCTTTCCTTTCCAGCTTGCTGTTGGCAGGGCTGCTGGCGTATGTGATGGATAAGAAGTACTTTCACGCGGCGGCCTTTGGCGGGGCCTTGGCCTTCTCCTCTTTTATCGGGATGATCCATGCCCCAGAGGTGGCCTTGTTCCCGGCGGAGGGCCTTCCCTTCGGAATCGTGTATCTGGTGGTGACCGCCTGGCTGGTGGCCAAAGGCCTGCTGTTCCGCCAGGACCAGCAGGGCGGCAAACCCGCCGGAGGCACGTTGTAACACAGGCGTTTCCGCCCGGTTGTTTCGGGCGCGCACTCTATAAGGTATCGATGTAGGAGGAAGAAAAATGACGGACAGCGTAAAAATTCCACTGTTCAAAAAAGCGGACTTGGACGCTTCCATCGGCGTGTTTTTCGATGGGTTTTCCAAGGTGATTGTGGCCGTGGCCATTTTGCTGGGCACGTTTGGCCTGGATGGAGGCACGGTGTTTGGCACCATGATGCCTGGCGTTCTGGCGACGGTAATCGTCATGAACGGCGGCCTGTGGCTGTACTACCGGCACATTGCGAAAAGCAGGGGCGACGCCAATCTGACCGCGGTGCCTGCAGGACTGCAGGCAGGCCGTATGTTCATCTGGCTGTTTTCCATTATGCTACCGGTGTACAACGCCACCGGCGACGCGGTGCTGGCATTCCGCGTGGGTGTGCTGGCCCACTTTATCGGCGGCGCGGTGTTCGTTATCGGGGCTTTTGTGGTGCCGCTGATTTTGAAGATTGTCCCCGCAGGGGCTTTGTTTGGCTCCCTGGCCGGAGGCGCCATGGCCTTCCTGATTCTGCAGTCTATGGACGGCACCCTGGAGATGCCTTTGGTGGGCTGGCTTTCCCTGATTGTGCTCTTTGTCATCTACTTGGGCAAGGTGAACACCAAGCTGCCCGCCGCCCTGATCGCCATTGTAGTGGGGGCAGGCATCGCCTGGGTGACCGGGGCCATGAGCTTCTCCACGGTGACCGGCTCCCTGCAGAACCTGGGCTTCTACATTCCTAATGTGACCTTCGGCATTTTCTCCGGAGACGTGTTCTCTAACATGATCCCCTACCTGCCCATCATCATCGTGTTCTCCTTAAACGAGGTGATCACCGGCATCCAGGCGGTGGAACAGGCCAAAGAGTGCGGGGACACCTTCTTCACCACCACCAAGCCCCTGGTGCTGTGCGGCGTGGCCTCCATGGTGGGCGCCCTGTTCGGCAATCCTCTGGCTGTGGGCCTGTATTGGGGCTATCCCGGCTGGAAGAAGATGGGTTCCGGCACGGGCTACCACTTGGGCATTGTGGTTTTGTATGCCTTGGTGGGCTTGACCGGCCTGTCCGCCATTATCACGGCTTTCATTCCGGAAGCTGTGGTGCTGCCCATTCTGGTGTTTGTGGGCATTTCCAGCTACTCCCAGGCCTTCGAGGTGGTCACCAAAAAGTACTACCCCGCTGTGATCATGGCCTCCCTGCCCGTGGTGATGGACTTTATCATGGACAACGTGGCTGAGGGCAATCTGCCTGGGTTCCTGGCCTTTGACAACGGCTCTGCCTTTGTGGGATTGCTGGTGGGCTGTGTGTTTGTGTTCATCATCGACAACGACTGGCTGAAAGCGGCTATCACCAATGTGGTGGCTCTGGCCTTGACCGGCATCGGCATGATCCATTCCCCCGGCCTGCTGTTTACGGAGCTGTACAGCCCGGACCTGGGCTTTGTGGCCGCCTATTGCGTGCTGATTGTAGCCTTCTTGGTGCTGCACTTCCTCAAGTTCAACCAGAAGGCCCATCTGGCGGACCTGGAGGCGGAAAAAGCCGCGGCTTTGGAAGCGGCCAAACAAGAATAATTTCGGAGGAATGTTCCTATGAAGACTTTAGTCATCACCGGCGCTGCCCGGAAAAACGGGCACACCAATCAGATGGTGCAGCTGTTTCTGGGCACCTTGGGCGGCGAGTACACGGTCATCGACGCCTACCGGGCGGAGAATATCGCCCCTTGCAAGGACTGCCGGTACTGCTGGCACAAGAAGGGCTGCTCTATCCACGACGGCATGGAGGAGATCTACCAGCTGCTGGAGGAGGCCGACAATGTGGTGCTGGCCTCTCCCATGTATTTCCACTCCATCACCGGCAAAATGAAAACCTTGATCGACCGGTTCCAGGTGTACTGGGCCGGCCACGTCCGGAACGATATGCCGGAGAAACCCCTGCGCAAAGGCGCCATCCTTATGGTGGGCGGCGCGCCCAGCTTCCCCAACCAGTTTTTGGGCGGCGAGCTGGTGCTGAAAAACCTGCTCAACGACTTGAGCACCGAGTGCCTGGGCCAGGTGTGCCTGCCCAACTCGGACCGCGACTCCCTGGAAACCCGCCCGGACATTGCCCAGCAGGTGGTGGAGCTGGCGGAGAAGATGAAGGCTGCCCAGAAGTAACACCGCAAAGCGGCGTAAAGTTTTCGCTCAAGCCTTTTTCAAAAGGCTTGCAGGGTGTGGGACAGCGTCCCACGACCTTGCCCCGGCGCAGCCGAAAAGAAAACCAGGGGCAAGGGCGCACGCCGCCTCAGGCGGATAGCCCGTAGCCCCGGCCGGAACCTGGAGAGTCCCAATCAGAACGCAAAACGGGGGAATAGAACGGCATCCCCGCCCTTTCCCTTCCCATAGAAAAACAAAAAATAGGAGGATATTCTCATGCAAGGCTATACCTATGTGAAAAACGAGCACTACCCTGTAGAGCACCTGATTTTTGAAACCGCTCCCGAACATGTCCAGGAGTTTCTGGATGTGGACCATGAGGTCTGGACCCTGGGCGAGGCGGAGACCGACCTGTTCGACCACATTCCCTTCCTGTACAAGGAAGTGTGGCTCAACGACAACAAGCCCGGAGAGATGCACTTCATCTTTGTGTGGGAGAGCATTGAGAGCTGGAAGAAGGTGGACGATCCCGACCTGCAGGCCCAGTTTATCGCCCGGTTTGAGTCCAAGTTCCAGCATCCGTATAAGCTGACCCGCTGCATCCAGAACGAGGAGAATTTCGGCATCCACCGTTACAGCCGCTTTGAGCGCATCTAAACTTTAAGGAAAGGACTTGTCTGTCATGAAATTTGAAAATCAAGTGGTCATCGTCACCGGCGCCAGCTCCGGCATCGGCGAGGGCGTGGCCAAAATGTTCTTGGAAGAGGGCGCCCGCCTGGTGGGCTGCGGCATTGAGCCCGCCATGCGGATCGAAAGCGAACATGCCATCTACGTGCAGGCCGACCTGACCGACCCCAGCCAGGCCCAGAACGTGGTGGACAAGGCTGTGGAGGCCTTCGGCCAGGTGGATAAGCTGGTGTGCTGCGCCGGCGTCACCTTCATTGGCTCTCTGGAGAGCACCACCTACGACAGCTTTATGCGGGAGATCTCCATCAACCTGGGCGGCGTGTTCAACATGTGCAAGGCCGCTGTGCAGGAGCTGGTCAAGAGCCAGGACCCCTCCATTGTCACCATCGGTTCCGACCTGGGCGTGCGGCCCATCCCGGAGCGCATCGGCTACTGCCCCTCTAAGGCAGGGGTCATTATGCTGACCAAGTGCATCGCCCTGGAGTACGCCCCCAAGGTGCGGGTCAACTGCGTGCTGCCCGGTTTGGTGCGCACCCCCATGATTGAACAGCGCTTTGAGGAGGCCGAAGACCCCGCCGCCCTGGAGGAGTCCTACGCTTCCCTGTACCCCCTGCACAAAATGGGGAAGGTGTCCGACATGGCCAACGCCGTGAAGTTCCTCTCCAGCAGCGAGGCGGGCTTTATCACCGGCGAAATCCTGCACGTCTGCGGCGGCAGCCTGATCTAAGGGAGGGACACCATGGCTACTTCCCTGTTCAAAATGCCCTTTGACCCGGAGCGGCTGCAGGTCCGGCGCATCTACGAAAGTCCGGAACTGTCCCACTGCCAGGTGGAAACCATGAGCTGCCCCAAGATCCAGGAGATCTACGGCGACTTGAAGTTTTTGGAGCTCCACCAGGACCGGCCCTGCACCTACACCTCTTTGGTGACCTCCATTGACGGGCGCATTGCCTTTACCGACGCCCCCCAAGGTCCCCTGATTGCCAAGAAAAACAAATATGACCCCGCCGGAGCCGACACGGACTGGTTCATCTTGAATATGCTCCGGTCCGTCTCCGATGGGGTCATGCTGGGCGCCGGCACCATGCAGGCCGAAAGTGACTACACCTGCCATGTGTTCGACCAGGATCTGGAGGACATGCGCGTGGAAAACGGCAAGAACCCGGTGCCCTGGAACATCATCACCTCCCTGGACGCCACGGATATTCCCTTCGACCACGTTCTCTTTAACAGCCCTGAGGTGCCTGTGATGATCTCTACCTCCCGCAAGGGTGTGGAGCTGGTGAAGGAGAACCTGCAAAACGACGCCTACTTTGTGGACGCTCCCTCTAGGGAAGCCGTGACCGAGGAGCTTATCCAGGGCATGCAGGAGCATGCAGACAAGGTGCTGGTGATCGGTACCGGCGACACGGCCCCCGACTCCAAGGTGGCCTTGTATGTGCTGAAGAAATTTGGCATCGACCGTCTGCTGGTGGAGACCCCTTCCTACATGCACTACCTGGTTTCCCAAAAAATGATGGACGAGCTGTTCTTCAATTACTCCTGCCTCTATGTGGGGGGCCAGGCTCTGACCATTGGCAAGTTTGGCAAGGAGTTCACCAGTGAGGACCATCCCCACACCCGGATGCTTTCCATCCACACGCACAGCGACCACTTCTTCTATCTCCGCCACAAGCTGCTCTACGATTGAGTGCTGCAATCCCCAGCTTGCACGGGCGGGATCTATCCATACAAAGGGGGTTGTTGCATCAGGCAACAACCCCCTTTTGCTTCCGGATTTTTATGGGCTGGGCTCCATAGCGTGGGCTGTGTCCCGAAAGAATTGAAACACAGCCTGCCGGGCCGCCCCAAGAATCGCTCCCTGTTTTCCCAGCTGTGTGAGGGTCACTTGCTCCACGTGGGTGATGGGCAGCACCATTTTGCTCATGACTTCCGGCAGGTAATAGGGCAGCGCGGAAAGCAACTCCGAGCTGATGGCGATGGATTGACAGTCAAAGATGAAGATCAGGTTGGTCAGCCCCACTGCCAAGTAGGTGATAAAGCGGTCCATGACTTGCTTTGCCAGAGGATCCTGATGGCGAATGAGGGCGATCAGCTCCTGCAAGGAGGAAATCGGCTGGGGCAGCACGGAGTTGGCGTAGGCGATGACAGCCCCGTCGGAACAGTATTGCTCCCAGCAGCCGTACTTGCCGCAGGAACATTGCACAGGCTCGTCCAGGTTGATGGTGTGGTGGCCAATGGCGTTGGCAAAACCGTGGTAGCCGCGAAAGACTTCCCCGTGGGTGATCAAGCCTGTGGAGATGGAATCTCCCACGGTAACCACGGCCAAGCTTTCCTGGGCAGCCTCTTCTTCTCCTTCGGCTGGATGCTGGGAAGCCTGTTCCAGATTCTGCTGGGCCAAGGCGGCCAGGTTGCCGTCGTTGTCCAGAGAGACCGGCACCCGATACCGTTCTTCCAGCAGGGAGCGCAGGTCGATGTTGCGCCAGCCCAGCCGGGGAATAAACCGAATCATGCCGGAGAGGTCTACCACCCCGTGAACCGCCACCCCGATGCCCACCAACCCGTAAGGGGAGGAAGGCATTCCGGCCAGGAGTTTGTCCACCGTTTGGCACAGCCGCTGGTACACGGGGGGGAAGCCCTCCCCGCAGGTGGGAAACTGCTCTCTGCCCAGCACCGTTTCCCCAGAGAGATCGGTCAGAATGGCCTGCACCTGGCGGATGTCAATATCCAAAGCCAGCACGGCGCCGGCCTGGTGCAGAGGCTGCAGCAAAATGGGCTTGCGCCCTCCCTCGGATTTTCCCAGCTCGGTCTCTGCCAACAGCCCTTTCTCAATCCACTCTTTGACAATGGTGGAGACGGTGGCCTTATTCAGGCCCGTCTGGCGGCAGATGTCCGCCCGGCTGATGGGATAGCGGCACAGCACCTGCTTCATGATTTCCCAGCGATTGGAAGTTCGGATGTCCTTTGTTTGGGTGATTTTCATGACGACCCACTCATTTCTTTCCATTGCTTCTACACAAATCTTACGAAAAAGATTATACTATATTTTAAAGAAAAGTTCCAGAGCCTGGCCCTGTGCGCCAGGCCGGACAAGGAGGTTTTCAAATATGCCCTGCGTACAGATAAAAACCAATGTTCCTGTCTCGGAAGAGACGTCGCAAACCCTGAAAAGCCGCTTCGGCCAGATGATCGCCTATTTGCCGGAAAAAACCGAGGATTGGCTCATGATCACGTTGGAAGACCAGTGCCGCATGTGGTTTGGAGGAAAATCGGACCAGCCGCTGGCGATGGTAGAAGTCAAAATCTTTGGGGACCAGGTGGATGCAGCCGGCTCCCAGAAGATGACAGAGGAGATCTGCGCCCTGTTCCAGCAGGAGCTGGGGGTGGACCCGAAAAACTTGTATGTGCGCTATCTGGCCTCTCCGGATTGGGGCTGGAACGGCGGCAATTTCTAAAAGAGGTTTGTCCCCCCAAAAGGTCTGGGCCCAGGAGAGGCGCAGGCGCAAAACGGCCGGCACACCGGGAAGTTTCCCGCAGGTGCCGGCTGTTTCTTTGCGGAGGGGGAGCTGGCCGTGAGCCAGGGCGGTAATCCCCCCTTTTTTTACAGAAAGGGGTCCAGGTCAAAGGGGCGGTTTTTGCAGTAGAAGGCCCGGTCCTCCTCTGTGATGGACCGGAGCACCCGGCAGGGATTGCCTGCCGCCACCGTCCAGGAGGGAATGTCCCTGGTGACCACGCTGCCGGCTCCAATGACCACGTTGTCTCCAATGGTCACGCCCGGGCAGAGCACCACATTGCCTCCCAGCCACACATTGTCCCCCACAGTGACAGGGAGGCCGTATTCCATCCCTGTGGCCCGGGTGTCTGGATGAAGGGGGTGTCCCGCTGTGTAAATGGACACGTTGGGAGCAATTTGGGCGTTTTTTCCAATGACCACCGGGGCGGAGTCCAGCACCGTGAAGTGAAAGTTGGCGAAGAAATTTTCCCCCACCCGGATATTTTTCCCGTAGTCGCAGTAAAAGGGAGGGACGATGCGGGCCGTCTCTCCCATATCCCCCAAGATCTCCCGGAGCAGCGCGGACGCAGCGGTCCGGTCTTCCGGGGGCAGGGTGTTGTACCGCGCCAGGCGCTGCTGGCAGGCCATCCGCTCTTCTGAGAGGCCGTCTTCCCAAGGCTTAAAGGGAAGTCCGGCCAGCATGCGTTCTTTGTGATTCACAGAATTCTCTCCTTAGAAATGGGCTTCATAGTAGTAAAAACCGCCGCCCAAGGGGCAGGTGTATCCCCGGTTGTCCTCCTGCTCCCAAGTGTAGCCGTGTCCCTGAGGCCTTAAGGGAACATCCACCCCTTGAAAAGCCACAGGCCCTTTGGGAGCGTAGTAAAAGCCGTAGTAACTGGCGGAAGGCGTCAGGCCCCAGCCCTGGCAGAAAAAGGCCACGGCTCCCGCCTCTGGGGCGGTGACGGAGTAGTTCCAGAGTTCCACCTGCTTTACGGTGCCAGGCAGAGGCAGCTCTTCCGGGGCCTTGCCGGTTTGCAGGGCTGCTTGGGCAACCTGGAAAAGTTCCTCCTGATGGGCCTCCACTTGGCCGGCGTAACGCCGTTCTAAGCTGCCGGGAAGCAGGGGAGACCCAAAGTAATACAGAAAGCCGTATAGGCCCAGGCAGAGCAGGAGCAATCCTGCCAGAAGGACGAGAGGGAGTTTCCGCAGTTTGCGTGCGTCTCTTTCCATACGTTACCTCCTTTGTCCGGGAGGGGCGGTCCATACGCAAAAAACAGAGGTGGTTCTCCCTCTATTATAGCGGGGAACTTCCGGCAATACAAGGCCGGAAATCTGCCGGGATGGCTTGTTTTTCCCAGGGCCGGCAGCTATAATGAAACCAAAGGGGGGAAGTTCCGTGAAAGGTCTGTTGCACACGTGGAGACAGGAGGGGCGCTCCTGCGCCTGTTGGGTCCCGGAGGGACCGGGCCCTTTTCCGCTGTTGGTTCTCTGCGGGTGGCATCTGGAGGACAAACTTCCCCTTTTTGCCAGAGAGCTTCCCTCTGTGCTGTTGTTCTTTGGAGAGGCCCAGGGGGATCGGGACTTCACCCTCTGGCCCGCCGCCGGGGTGCGGGAGGGGGAGCAGTTTTCCGGCGGGGGAGAGGGGTATCTCCGTTTTTTGACCGAAGGGATTCTGCCCCGCTTAGAGGGGGAGTTTCACGCCAGCTCCCAGCCGGAGCACCGGGGGATCCTGGGGTATTCCTTGGGCGGTTTGTTTGCCCTGTGGGCCCAGGGGCAGGGAGAGTGGTTTTCGTTGGCGGGATCTTTGTCCGGCTCCCTGTGGTATCCGCATTGGCTGGCGTATATGGAACAGCACCCGCCCCGCCCGGGGGAGAAAGTCTACCTGTCCCTGGGAGACCGGGAGGAGTTTGGCGGCCCGCCCCTGCTGCGCACTGTAGGGGATTGCACCCGCCGGGCTTACGCCTTCTACCGGCAGCAGGGTGTGGACACCGTGCTGGAGTGGAACAAGGGCGGCCACGGCAAGGGGGTGGAGGGCCGCTGGAAGAAGGCCCTGGCTTGGGCGGCGCCCCGTGTAGCCAGCGCCCCTCCGCCCCAGGGGGCAGGACCCAGAACAAAGGAGTGAACACCGTGGAACAGCAATCATTCTTTGCCCGGGAGGATCCTCGGGATACCCCTCTTGCCACCCGAATGCGCCCTGAAACCTTGGAAGAGTTTGTGGGCCAGGAGCACCTGCTGGGAGAGGGCAAGGTGCTGCGCCAACTCATTGACCAGGACCGGGTCTCCTCCATGATCTTCTGGGGGCCGCCCGGGGTGGGCAAGACCACCTTGGCCCGCATCATCGCCGGCAGGACCCGGTCCAACTTTATCAACTTCAGCGCCGTCACCAGCGGCATCAAGGAGATCAAGGCCGTTATGGCCCAGGCAGAGCAGAACCGGCTGCTGGGAGAGCGGACCATCCTTTTTGTGGACGAGATTCACCGGTTCAACAAGGCCCAGCAGGACGCCTTTTTGCCCTTTGTGGAAAAGGGCAGCATTGTGCTCATTGGGGCCACGACGGAAAATCCCAGCTTTGAGGTGAACGCGGCCCTTTTGTCCCGGTGCAAGGTGTTTGTGCTGCAGGCCCTCACCGTGGACAATCTGGTGGAGCTGCTGCAAAACGCCCTGCAGGATCCCCGGGGCTTTGGGGGCCAGGACATTCGCCTGGAAGAGGGTATGCTGGCTTCCATTGCCCGCTTTGCCAACGGGGACGCCCGCACGGCTCTGGGCACCCTGGAGATGGTGGTTTTAAACGGCCGGCGGGAGGGGGAGACGGTCACCGTCACCTCGGATATTCTGGAGCAGTGCACCAACCGGAAGAGCTTGCTTTACGACAAAAACGGTGAGGAGCACTACAACCTGATCTCCGCCCTGCACAAGTCCATGCGCAACTCCGACCCGGATGCTGCCGTCTACTGGCTGGCCCGGATGCTGGAGGCCGGGGAGGACCCTCTGTACGTGGCCCGGCGGCTCATTCGCTTTGCCAGCGAGGACGTGGGCATGGCCGACTCCCGGGCCTTGGAAGTGGCTGTTGCCTGTTACCAGGCCTGCCATTTCATCGGCATGCCGGAGTGCAGCGTCACCTTGACCCACTGTGTGGTGTACCTGTCCTTAGCCCCCAAATCCAACGCCCTGTACGTGGCCTATGAGACCGCTAAGAAGGACGCCCAGTCCATGCTGGCCGAGCCGGTACCCTTGGTAATCCGCAACGCCCCCACCCGGCTGATGAAAGAGCTGCACTACGGAGAGGGGTACCAATACGCCCACGACACAGCAGAAAAACTGACCGCTATGGAGTGTTTGCCGGAATCTCTGGCGGGCAAGCGCTACTACCTGCCCACAGACCAGGGCAGCGAGCAGCGGGTGGCGCAGCGTCTGCAGCAGATACAAGCGTGGAAACAGCAGGAGAGGGAGAGAAAAAAGAAACCGTGAAGGAATGCAAAAAAGGGGCGCGTGTTCCACGCGCTCCTTTTTATGCCCCCAGGCTCCCAGCCTTAGGGGGCTTCGTCTTTGCCTTTTCTCCGCTTTTTGACGCACTCTGTCAGCAAATACTCGATCTGCCCGTTGATGGACCGAAAGTCGTCTTCGGCCCAGGCTGCCAGCTCCTCCCACAGCTTGGGGGAGATGCGCAGCAGAATTTGCTTTTTTCCCTTTTCCTTTTGCTCCATTCCATCACTGCCTTTGCTTAGTAGATGGACCCGCTGTTCACAATGGGCTGGGCGTCCTTATTGCCGCAGAGCACCACCAGCAGGTTGGACACCATGGCAGCTTTGCGCTCCTCGTCCAGGTCCACAATGCGGTCGTCGTTCAGCTGCTCCAGAGCCATTTCCACCATGCCCACAGCGCCCTCTACAATCTTCTTCCGGGCTGCCACAATGGCCTCTGCCTGCTGCCGCTGAAGCATGGCCGCGGCAATCTCCGGGGCGTAGGACAGGTGGGTGATGCGCACCTCCAGAATCTCCAATCCCGCAATGGCCACACGCTCCTGCAAGTCCTGCTTCATCATGTCGGCAATCTCCTGGCTGCTGCCCCGCAGGGTCTTTTCGTTGCTGCTGTCCTCTTCCAGCAGGTCGTAGGGATACATCCGGGCGATGTTCCGAGTGGCGGAGTCGCACTGGGTGGAGAGGAAGGTCCGGTAGTTCTGCACGTTGAACACCGCCTTGGTGGTGTCCACAATCCGCCAGATCACAATGGTGCCGATGATGATGGGGTTGCCCCGTTCGTCGTTGACAGTTTGTTTCTCATTGTTCAAGGTCATGGTCTTCAGGGAGATCTTTTTGTTGCTCCCCAGGCTCACCGTGGTGGAGCCGTTGAGGTTGGTGGTCATAGACGAGCCCTGGGCCCCGGGGTTGATGCCCTCGCAGAAGGGGTTCACCCAGAAATAGCCGTCCTTTTTCAGGGTGCCGTGGTACTTGCCGAACAGAGTCAGCACCAATGCCTCATTGGGATTCAGGATTTTCAGACCAGGCATGAGGAACAGGTCGAATACAAACACCACAGCTCCCAGCACCACCAAGAACACCGCCAAAGGCACGTTGGTGGCGGAGAAGCACACCGGTCCCAGAATGGCCACAGCGATGCTGCCTAGGAACAGCACCACAATCAAAGCCAGCATGGCAAAGCCGTTTTTAGTCTTTACCGGCTTTTCTACGTAGCGGTTGACGATCTTTTCTTGGGTTTCCATTTTCAATAACACTCCTTTTCAAGCTTTCTGTTTGATAGCATTATACTATCAAAACAATAGAAAGTCAAGGGGAGACGCAAGCAAAACCACTTGGAAACCAGTGGCCTGCTCAGACCCCAGAGGGGCCGGTACTTGCTGAAAGAATGCCATCCCATTGCTTGCTCCACACCTGGAAAACCAGTTCCTTCCATTTTCCCATCCATTTTCGCCCAGGCTTTTTTCTTTCCCCCTGGTAGGACCAGAGGGTTGTTAAGCCTAAAGGCGGCAAAAAAAGAACGCCCCAGAAACGGTTTCCGGGACGTTCTTGCTTTTCTCAAGTTCTAGGGGCGTACCACGCGGATCTGGCAGGCCTCCATAGCTTCCAAGGCACGCTGGTGGCTCTCCGGGGTGACGCCTGCGCAGCAGCTAGCGTCCACCGTAAGGGGCACTTCGGGCAGATAAGCCTTGAGCAGCAGGGCGTTGGAGATGACACAAATGTCCGTGCACAATCCCACCAGCTGAATTTCCTCCAGGGGCTCTTCATAGGTGTGCCGGGCTTTCAGCACCTCCGCCAAGCCCTTGCTGCCAAAGGTAGATTTTTCGATGGGAGTGCTGGTGCGCACCGCTTCCACCCGGGGCTCCAGCTGCCAGCCCCAGGCGCCCTTGCGGCAGTGCTCCACCGGCAGGTTCTTCCCCTCCTGGGTTTGGAGGTAGTCCTCTCCGTGGGTGTCCTGGGTGAAGAGCACCAGCCCCTCAAACCCCTGGATTTTCTCCACCACCCGGGGCACAATGACCTGGGCCTCCGGGGTGCCCAGACTGCCGGTGATAAAGTCGTTCTGCATGTCTACCACAACCAGCACTTTCTTCGCCATGGGACGCTCCTCCTTATGCTCGGCCCGCCCCACACAGGGACAGGCACAGCTTTTCCAGTTCCGCCACTGTGGGGACAATCCACTGGGCCCCGGCCTCCGCCAGCTCTCCCGGCGGGGCAAAGCCGTACTCCACACCAATGGAATCCAGCCCCGCTTTCTGGGCCCCCAGGATGTCGTGCTTTCGGTCGCCGATCATCACCGCCTGCTCCTTGGGGGGATGGTCCAGCTGGCGAAGCACTTCTCCAATGACTTCCGCCTTGTCTGTGCGGGAGCCGTCCAGCTGGGCGCCCACCACCACCTGGAAGCAGGGCAGCACCTGCCGTGTCTCCAAGATGGTCCTGGCGAACACCTCCGGCTTGGAGGTGGCCAAACACACCACAGCCTGCTGGGACAGCCGGGCCAGCAGCTCCTGCATGCCAGGGTAGAGCTGGTTCTCGTACACGCCCTTGACCCGGTAGCGCTCCCGGTACTTTTCCACAGCGGCGAAGGCCTGCTCTTTGGAAAAGCCGTACAGCTCCATAAAGGACTCGTGCAGGGGCGGCCCCACAAACCGGCGCAGCCGCTCCACCGGCTCGTTGTGGATGCCGAAGGCGTCCAGGGCGTATTGGGCCGATTGGAGAATGCCCTCCCCGTTGTCTGCCACGGTGCCGTCCAAATCGAAGAGAAAATATCGTTTCATGGCGCTCCTTTCTGGGTAGCGACTACCTTCTACACGGGGCCCTCTAAAGCAGCCCTTCCTTCTCTGCAAACACTCGCGGACACAAGACCCACAGTGTACTCCGGGCAAAGGAGCGGCCTACACTCCACCCCGCGACGTAAAAGTTCTTTGAGCCCTTCTTTTTGAAAAAGAACAGAAGCCAGCAAAAGGGGATTCGAACTAGACCTATCTGACACTGACATAAAACGCGGACACAAAACCTGCAGTTTGTCCCGGGCAAAGGAGCGGCTTGCGCTCCGCCCTGCGACGTAAAAGTTCTTTGGTCCTTTCTTTCAAGAAAGGACGGAAAGCCAGCGAAGCTGGTTTTGGAAAAGGACGTCCCAAAACAAGCGGACGTCCTTTTTCAAAAAATCTGTTATCGCCTGCCGGCGCCGCCCCCGCGGCTGCCGCCACCGCCGTGGAAGCCTCCGCCACCACCGCGGCCCGCGCCGCCGCCGAAACCGCCGGAGCCGCCCCCGCGGAAGCCCCCAAAGCCGCCGCCTCCCCGAGGAGGACGGGGCCCAAAGCCACCAGGAGGAGGCGGGGGAGGCCGCCAGCCGTACCTCCGGCGGGAACGTCCCAGCATGTTGCCCAGGAACAGTCCGGACCAGAAGCCGCCGCCTCCGCCGCCCCCGGAACGGGGACCGCCCCCGCCCCGCATGCCCCGCAGGACTGCCATAATCAGGAAAACCACCACCACAACCACCAGGATCCCTGCGATCCTGTCAAAGAGGTTGCTGAAGAAGTAGCCCATCCGTTCGCCAAAACTGGGCTCGTAGGAGGTGTCGTAGTCCTCCTCATAGGTGGGGTCCTCTTGGGAGTCTGTGTACTCGTCGGTGTAGTTGGCGTAGTAGCTCTCCATGTCGGACAGAGCTGCCTGGAAGAACTTCTCCACCCCGGCGTCGTATTCCCGGGTGGCGAAATCCGGCTCCAAGTACTCATCCAGCATGTCCTGAAGTTTGGCCCCGTCAAAGTAGTCCTCAATGCCGGTGCCCGCCTGGGCGTAGTAATTGTCCTCCCCAATGGCCAAAAGCAGCAGCAGGCCGTTGTTGCGCTCCTGGGAACCGATGCCCCAGATGTTGAACAGGGAGTAGGCGTAGTCGTCGATCTCTTCCCCGTCCAGGAAGTCCACCGCCACCACTACAATCTGGGCGCCGGTTTCCTGGAACAAGTCCTGGTTCTCCGCAATGATCTCCTGCTCCGTCTCCTCCGAGAGAACGTCGGCCTCGTCCAGCACGTACTGGTTCTCCGGCCGGTCCGGATAGGCCGCCAGCGCCGGAACCGCCAGGCAGAAAGCCAGCGCCAAGGAAAGCAGCAGGCTCAGGGCTTTTTTAGGAAGACGTGTGTGCGTGGCTCCCTTCATGGGGGCGCCCCCTTTCATTCGTAGTCAAAGGTGGCCAGGGGCTCTACCCCCGCCACGCCCCGGAGCAGGTTCACCGGGAATTTCTCCAGCCGGGCGTTGAACTCCCGGGCGTCCTCGTTGTAGCTGGAGCGGTTGATTTTATCCTGCTCCGACTCCATCTGGGCGAGGAGCTGGTCCGGGTATTTTTCGTCTGTTTCGGAGAGCTGGGTGTTTTTCAGCTCCTCGTAGAGGGCCTGCGCCGCCTGGCCCATCAGCTGGTTGGCCTCCGCCAAGCCCGAGTCGCCGTCCCAGCAGTTTTGGGAATAGTCCACCGCGTAGTCCAAATCCCCGATCAAGCTGGTGAGGGCAGGGTTTTCGTCGGTGTAGCGTTCCGCCACAGTGATCATGTTGCTGGCAGCGGCCTCCCGATTCTCAATGCCTTCGTAAATGGCAAAGCCGGTTTGATCGTAGTAATAAGAGGAGTTGGCCTCGTCCCGCAGCGCTGTCAGGGAGGTGTGCACTCCCAGCGGAACAGCCAGCACAAGAGTCGCCGCCAGCACGCAGGCGCCAATGACACTGCTTTTTTTCACGTTTGAAAACCTCCTTTTTTAGGGCTTTGGGATGCTGGTTTTTCAGGTGTGGATGTCCAGCAGTTTCTGCTTCAGCTCGCCCTCCAAACGGCCGATTTCCGCCTCGGCCTCCCGGCGTTTCTGGCGGCCCTCGTCCTGGATTTTTACCACCTCGTCCAAGGTCTGAATCAAGGACTGGTTGGTCTGGCGCAGGGTCTCCATATCCACCACGCCCCGCTCAGACTCCCGGGCGGTCTCAATGGTGCTCATCTTCAAGCGCTCTGCGTTTTTCCGCAGCAGCTCGTTGGTCATGTTGGAAACTTCCCGCTGGGCCTTCACTGCCTGCTCGGAGTGGGCCAGGCCCAGGGCCAGCACCATCTGGCTCTTCCACAGGGGAATGGTGTTCACCAAGGTGGACTGGATCTTGTCCGCCATGAGCTTGTCGTTGTTTTGCACCAGGCGGATCTGGGGGCTCATCTGCACGCTGACCATGCGGGTCAGCTCCAGGTCGTGGAGCTTCTTCTCAAAGTTGTCGCACATCTGGGCGTAGTCGTTGGCGGCCTGGGCGTCCTCTGCCAAGCCGGAGAGCTTCGCCTTGTTTTCCAGCTGCACCAAGGTGGTCTCCCGCTCTTTTTTCAGCTTTTTCTTGCCGGCGATGATATACATGGAAAGCTCCTTGTGGTAGGAGAGGTTCATCTCGTAGAGCTTGTCCAGCATGACAATGTCCTTGAGCAGCTGCACCTGGTGGCTTTCCAGCGCACCGGCGATTTTGTTCACGTTTTGCTCGGCGGTGTCGTACTTGGCCTTCATAGCGGTGATCTTATTGCCGGTGTTTTTGAAAAAGCCGAAAAAGCCTTTCTTTTCCTCTTCTTCTACGTCAAAGCCCTTGAGCTCCACCACCAGTTGGGAGATCTGATTGCCCACCTCTCCCAAGTCTTTGGTGCGCACGTTGTTTAAGGTGTTGTCGGAAAAGGAGGCGATTTTCTTCTGGGCGGCAGACCCGTACTGCAGCACGAGGGTGCTGTTGGTCAGGTCAATTTTTTCTGCAAAATCGTCCACCACCTTCCGCTCCTCCGGGGAGAGGACGCTTTCGTCCAAGGTGGAGATCTCATCCTCCTGCACCTGCTTGGGGGCCGGGGCGGCCTCTTCGGGGGTCAAGGTGAGGGACGGGGTCTCCACACCCTCCAGCGTGAGGGAGGGCATTTGGGGCACAGGGGCGTCCATGGTCAATTTGCTTTCATCGGGCATGCTTCTAACCTCCTTGGGAATTTCTTGCTATAGGGGATGGGGCGGGCGGCGCCGCAGGGTTAGCCATACTCTTTCCGGCTCTGCACAACGCGGAAAGCCGGCTTGCCCGGTGCGGGCAGCCACCGCTTTGCGCTGCTTTCCGGCCGTAGGACGCTGCCCTTTCTCGCCTGCCGCCTGGGTCGGCGTTGGCGCCCGCCGGGCGCCAGCATCCGAAAACTTTACGCCGCTTTACTTTTTTTATTTCGTTTCTTCCTGTTTTTCTTCGTCCACAAAGCCCTCTTGTTTTAACAGGGTTTCAAACACGGTGATGTCCGCAGAGATGTCCATAGCCTCTTCTGCGTAGAGGGCGTCCAGCTGCTTTTCAAAGGCGTCCGCCACCGTGTGCATCATGCCGGCGATGTTAAAAAGCGTGGAGGTGATATTTTCCCCCTTCACGTTTTGGGCGGAAAGCCGCTGATAGCTGCCCAGCAGCTTCAATGTGGTGGGCAGGTAGTAGTTCATGAATTTGCGAATCTGGGGGGCTTTTTCCGGATGGTCGGCAATGTACCGGAAAATGTCCGCGCTGGCCCGCTCCATGCGGGTGATGTCCTCCGAGAGGGTTTCGTCGGGGATGGCGTCGTCTGCCGCCCGGAGCTTTTTTAAATACTCCCGGCCCTCGTCGATGATCTTGTCCACCTCCGGGTTGCCTGTCTGGGACTTCTCCACTTTTTCCGGCGCGGGCTTGGGTTTGGGTTCTTCCCGCGGCTTTTCCGCTTCTACAGGGACAAAGACCTTTTTCCCCCGGAACAGTGCCCCGGACAGGAAAAATACCAGCACCAAGACAGCTGCAAAAATCACAAAGTGATGCACTTCATACAGGGGAAAGGACAGGGCATACACCAGCGCCACAGCCGCTGTAATATAAAATTTGGCAGGGCTGCCTGTGCGCACCAGCTTCATGGGGGGCTGGTTGGGGTCCGGCTGGCCCCCGGCTGTCTTCGCCGCCTGTCGGGCTGCCGCAGCCTGTTGCTGCGCGGCGTGGCGAGCAGCCGCAGCTCGGTGGGCCGCCGCTTCCCGCTGGGCCTTGTTGGGAGGGACGTAGGTTCCCTGGGCGGGGCGGGGCTGCTGGGTCTGTCGGGTGGAGGGGCCTCGTTGGGCGGCGTAGTGATAGTAGCCGTTCACCGTTTGCCCGGAAGAGCCGGGATTCTTTCCCGAGGCGGGAGGCGTCGCGCCGCCCTGGGGACCGCTTTGCCCCTGTTGGGGCGGGGCTGTCTGCTGAGGGCCCGGATAGGTCCCCTGGGTGGGAGGACGGTAGGTTCCGCTGGCGGGAGGCGCCTGATAGGGGTGCCCGTTTCCAGCGTTGTGCCCGGCGTTTCGGCCCAGGTTTAGAGCCTGATCCAGCCCTTGGGCAGCCTTGCCCAAACCCTGGGCGATTTTTCCCGCCATGGGAATGCCGGACCCGGTTAAGGTTTTATAGATCTGGGAGGAGCGCAGCTCCTCCTGCAGGGGATCGTTTCCTTGTTTTTTCATGGATTCTCCTCCATTTCCCGAAACGCTCGGTTCCGGAAACCAGATGCCCTTGGAAAACGGCAGGCGAGGCAGCCGGGCGGGCCGTCGGAAGGGGGCACGCACCCTGCCGCCTTTCCCGTTTCAAAGGGTAGTCTTATTGTACTTTGGAACGCTGTCCTGTGTCAACCGCATTCTGAGGCTTCCCCGGCGCTTTTCCGGGTTTTTCCATCCAACTTGCCATAAAAAGGGCGCCTTTATAGAAGATGGGGATTTTCCACGGCGGGAAACTGGCGTTTCACCTGGTCCCCGGTGGCAATGCCCTCCTGAAAAGCCGTGGCGGTTCCTGCCGCCACACCCCAGCGCAAGCCCCCCTCCAAGGTCCCGTGAAGGCGGTAGCCGTACAAAAAGCCAGCCACCAAGGAGTCTCCCGCGCCCACGGTGGAGACCGTGTCTCCTTTTACCCCGTGGCAGAAAAGGGCCCGCCCGCCCTCTTCCAGCAACAGGGCGCCTTTTTCCCCCAGAGAGACCACCACGTTCCGGGCGCCCATGCGCTGGAGCTGCTGGCCGTACTCTTTGGCTTGGAGAGGGCTGGTGATTTCCACCCCGAACAGGGCGCCCAGTTCCTCTTGATTGGGCTTCACCAAAAAGGGGCCGTAGGGAAGGGCCGCCAGCAGGGCGTTTCCCGTGGTGTCCACCACCAGGCGGGCTCCCCGGCGGCGACAGGTTTCCAACAGGCGCGGCCAAGCGGTTTCCGGCAATCCTTGGGGAAGGCTGCCTGCCAGCACCAGAAAATCTTCCGGCTGCAAAGCCTGCAGTTTTTCCACTAAAGCGTCCACAGCAGGGCCGGGAATTTCCGGCCCCTCCCCGTTGAAATCTGTCTCCTGGCCGGTGGGACAGCGCAGTTTCACGTTGATGCGGGAATATCCCGTCTCCATGTGCACAAAGTCCGCGGTACAGCCCTGCTCCTCCAGCAGGCGGCAGATCTCCTTTCCGGAGAAACCGGCGGCAAGGCCCAGAGCCCGGTTTTCCACCCCCAGCGAGGTGAGCAGCAGAGAAACGTTTACCCCCTTGCCTCCCGGAGCGAACGTCCCTCTAGAGAACCGGTGGATGGTACCCGGGTGCACCTGGTCCAAAGGAATCAGGTAGTCTAAGGCAGGGTTCAGCGTAACGGTCACTATCATAGTAAAGTCACGTCCTTACAAGATTCTTAAGGTATTCTATCATTTTGGAAAATTTTTTGCAATCCAGCCCGGAATGTATAAAGGGGAGAGGATTGCAGCAGACTACAGGAAGAAAAAACAGGAAAGGAATCGTTTACTATGCGCATGAAGCTTGCAGCTTGTATGATGACCCTTTGTTTGGCCCTGCTGTTGACGGGCTGTATGGAGAGAGCGGCCGATGACGTGTCCAACGCGGTTTCCCGGGTGGAAAGCGAAGCCAAGGACGCGGCCTCCCGTGTGGAAGACGCAGGCAGCCGGCTGGGCTCCGCTGTGGAATCCGCCCTGGATCCGGACCACTCTCGAGACGAAGACTCCTCTGCTTCTCCCACGCCCCAGCCCCGCTGAGACAGGGCGCCGCTTGCAAAGCAGGAAAAGGTTCGCGCTGGCGAAAGCCGGGAGCGCGCTGCAGGACTGCGGTTCTGCAGCGCGCTTTTTTTCGCCTTTTCTTGCACGGGCAGGGGAGGTGTGCTATACTGGTACAAATCCTGTTTCCAAGGGAAAGACGCCTTGAACAGTTTCAGAGGAAGAGGAGTGAGTTGCATGCGCTATGGCGTACAGATTTTTGGCTGCCTGGGGGAATTCCGGCAGGATCCGGACGCTTTTTTTGACCGGCTTGCCGCCATGGGCTATGGGCAGGTGGAACCCTGTGTGGTGTTTGGAGAGGCTGCGGACTATCCCCCTGCCCTGTGGGAACGGCTTTGGAAGCCGGAAGAGGTGCCCCTCTTTCAAAAGAAGATGGAAGAGCGGGGCCTGACCCTTTCCTCCTGCCATGTGTTCGCCCGGGACCTGGCGTCTGCGGAAAAGGACATGCTGGCCCTGGGCGCGGCCACCTCCCTGGACACCTTTGTGGTCAACGTGCCCCAGGACGCAGTGGGGGAAGCGTATGGGACGTTTGCCGCCCTTTGCCGGAAGCTGGGCGAGGCGCTGCAGGCCCAGGGATTTGCCTTGTGGGTGCACAACGGGGGGCCGGAAATCGCTGCCCGGATGGTGCGCAGCGGCCGGGAAATCACTGTGCTGGAGGCCATCTTAGAAGAGGCCGGGGAAACGTTGGGCGCCCAGGTGGACACGGGCTGGGTGCTGTTTGGGGGGATCGATCCCGCAGCGTTTGTAAAACGGCTAGGCGACCGAGTGCGGTCCCTCCATTTTAAGGACATGGCCCCCGGGTTTGCCAACCTTTCTGGAAACGACCGGTTTGCTGTGCTGGGGACGGGTGTTACGGATATTCCCTCGGTGTTTCGGGCTGCGCCGGAGGGAACCCGTTCGGTCCTGGTGGACCAGGATTTTTCCGCAGGCGACTTTTCCAAGATTTAGAACATTCCCTGTACGCGCTGAAGGAGGCCGAGGAGAGAGTATGATTCGTTGCTGCATTTTTGACGCGGACGGCACGCTGTTGGATTCCATGCCCATGTGGCAGGCCATCACGTACGAATACGCCCAGAGCAAGGGCGTGGCTGCCCCGGAAGGGCTGCACAAAGTGTTAAACCGTCTGAGCTTGGAGCAGTGCGCGACCTTTTACCAGAGTTTGGGCATCCCTGGCACCAGGGAGGAGATCGTGGAGGAATTGAGCCAGTTTGCCCTGGAAGGCTATCGCACGCGGGTGGGGGAAAAACCCCATGCCCGGGAGTTTTTGGAGCTGCTCCGGGACAACCACATTTCCGTGGCAGTGGCCACCGCTTCCAACCGGGAAGGGGTGCAGCTTGCCCTGGATCATTTGGGGATGGGGCGTTTGGTGGAATATTTCATCACCTGCACCGAAGTGGGAAAAAGCAAGGAATATCCGGATATTTACCTGGACTGCGCCCGGCACTTTGGGGCCGCGGTAGAAGAAAGCGTGGTCTTTGAAGATTCCGCCTACGCCATGCGCACCGCTGGAAAGGCCGGGTTCTCCGTGGTGGCGGTGGAAGACCCTATCTCCCAAAGCGGAGAGGAAGGGGAGACCCAGGAGGGCATTGCCAGCTTGGCCGACCTGACTCTGGGGGATTACCAGGAGCTGATCGACCGGCTGCTGCCGCCGGAGGAGGACCTGGGCGCAGATTTTTCCGCCTTGCTGGGCCGGAAGTAAGAGGGCCCATTCCCTCGGTGGAAGTTGCTGAGATTTGAGGAATTGAGGATATAGGAAGGGTATGAACGCATTTGTAAAAAAATTTATCGGCACCCGGGCGTTTTACGCCTCGGTGCTGGCCATGCTGGTGCCCATGATTGTCCAGCAGGGCATCACTCAGTTTGTGAATCTTTTGGACAACGTGATGGTGGGGGCGCTGGGCACCACGCCTATGTCCGGTGTGGCCATTGTCAACCAGATCATCTTTATCTTTAACTTGACTATTTTCGGCGGGCTGTCGGGGGCCTCTATTTTCGGCGCCCAGTTTTACGGAAAAGGGGACCAGGAGGGCCTGCGCTATACGCTGCGCTTTCGCCTGGTGTTCAGCCTGGTGGTCTGCGCTCTGGGAATTGGGGTCTTCCTGCTCTTCGGAGAGTCCCTGTTTTCCCTGTACTTAAACGAGGAGGCCTCCGCACCGGAGGAGATCGCCGCCACCTTGGGGTACGCCAAAGATTACATTGCCGTCATGCTGTTCGGGCTGCTTCCCTTTGCGGTGAACCAGTGCTTCTCCAGCACCCTGCGGGATGTGGGGGAGACCTTTTCCCCCATGATGGCCAGCGTCATCGCCATCTGCGTGAACCTGGCGGGCAATTACCTGCTGATTTACGGAAGCTTCGGCTTCCCCAGAATGGGGGTGGCCGGGGCCGCTTTGGCCACTGTGATAGCCCGGTGGGTGGAAATGGGCTATCTGCTTTTGCGCACTTACCGGCACAGAAAGCAGTTTCCCTTTGTCCAAGGACTGTTTCAAAACTTTCGCGTGCCCCTGCCTCTGGTGAAACAGATCGCCATCACCGGCACGCCCCTGCTGCTCAACGAAACTCTCTGGTCCATCGGCACGGCGGCGGTGAACATGTGTTACGCCACCCGAGGGCTGGAAGCCGTGGCGGCCACCAACATCAACTCCACGGTGTGGAACTTGTTTTCCATTGTCATGGCGGCCATGGGCAACGCCATTGGCATTTTGTCCGGGCAGCTGCTGGGTGCGGGAGATATCTCCGGCGCAAAGGACACGGTGCGCAAGCTGCTGTTTTTCAGTGTGAGCGCCAACCTGGTGATTGGCGGCCTGATTGTGGCCAGCTCTCCTTTTATTCCCTACATTTACAATACGGAGCCCTCTGTGCGGCTGACCGCCACCCATTTGCTGATGGTTTCAGGCTCCTTTTTGCCTCTGTCCGCGTACACCCAGGGCACCTACTTTACCATTCGCTCCGGAGGGAAGACCTTTGTCACCTTCCTGTTTGACTGTGTGTTCACGTGGGTGGTGAGCCTGCCCATTGCCTTTTGCCTGTGCCAGTTTACCGGACTCTCGGTGGTGTTGGTGTTTTTCTTCGTCTCTGCAGCAGACCTGATCAAGGCGGCCATTGGCACCGTCATGCTGGTTTCCGGTGTGTGGGCCAAAAATGTGGTGGGAGGAAGCGCTGGAGACCCGCCTGCCGCCCAGGCGTCCCCTTGAAGCCCGGCGGAACGTTTTCCCTTTTCAGAGAAGGCGCAGAAATTTTCAGAAGGAGCAAACCCTATGGATTCCAAACGAAGAGAAGCGTTTCCCTATCGGTACGAACTGCACTGCCACACCAACTGGTGCAGCCGCTGTGCCCACAACAGCCCCCAAGAGCTGGCTCAGGCCTACTGGGAGAAGGGGTATGCGGGCATGGTGATCACCGATCACTTCCTGCTGGGCAGCACGGCGGTAGATCCGAACTTGTCCTGGGAGGAAAAAGCCCGGCGTTACAACGCGCCCCAGGAGGCGGTAAACCGCTGGGCCCAGGAGCATGGCTATGACTTTCAGGCCTTTTTCGGCCTGGAGCACCAATACGGCGGCGGAAAAGAGGTGCTCACCTACGGCATCGATCTGGAGTTTCTGCTGGCTCATCCGGATTTGCACCTGCTGCCGCTGCCCGCTTATGCGGCTGCGGTGCACCAGGGGGGAGGCTGGATTGCCATGGCCCACCCCTTCCGGGAGGAGCCCTACATCGATCCCACCATACAGCCTCAGCCGGCGTGTTTGGACGGCGCTGAGGCCTTTAACTACGGAAACCGCACTGACCGGGAAAACCAGCGTGCGGTGGCGTTTATCCGGCAGCATCATATAGTTCCCACCTCCGGCGGGGATGTGCACAGCATTGCCGACCCCGGCCTGGGACAGGCGGGCATCGCCTTGCGCCAAAGGGCACGCAGCAGCCAAGACCTGGTGCAGGCCCTGCGGGAAGGAAACTATTGCCTGCTCATTAGAGGGGAGTGGGTTCTCCCCGATGAAGTTTTAGCTGGCACGCCCAAATTGTGGGCTGACCATAGATAGTTCTTTTTGGGAAGGAAGGTTGTCTTTATGAACGTTTTGCAGGAAAAACGCCTGTTTCAAGAGCGGGACGCCATCTCCTCTCTGGAGACGGTAGACGTGGCCACCGGCCAGTGCACGGTCCTCAAGGAGTTTGGCCACCTGATCGAGGCGCCCAACTGGCTGCCCACAGGCGACCGGCTGCTGTACAACGCCGGGGGCCGGCTGTGGCTGTTTGACCTGGCCACCGGAGAAAGCCGGCAGATCGACACAGGCTTTGCCTGCCGGTGCAACAACGACCACGTGCTCTCCCCCGACGGCCGGTCTGTGGGCCTGAGCCAGGGCACGGCGGAGGACGGCTGGTCCCGGGTGTATACCGTGCCTCTGGAGGGGGGCGTGCCCCGGCTGATCACCCCCATCGCGCCCAGCTACTTGCACGGCTGGTCTCCCGATGGAAAGACCTTGGCCTACTGTGCGGAGCGCAACGGAGAGTTTGATATTTACACCATTCCCGTGGAGGGGGGTGAGGAAACCCGCCTGACCGACGCGCCCGGCCTGGACGACGGCCCGGAGTACTCTCCGGACGGCAAGCATATTTGGTTTAACTCGGTGCGGTCCGGCCTGATGCAGATTTGGCGCATGGAGGCAGACGGCTCTCAGCAGACCCGCATGACCTGGGAAGAGGAGTCCAACTGCTGGTTCCCCCACCTGTCTCCGGACGGCAGCCAGGTGGCCTACATCGCCTATAAGAAAGGGGATGTAAACCCCGGGGACCATCCGCCCCACAAGAATGTGGAGATTCGTGTGATGGACGCCGACGGGAAGAATACCCGGGTGCTGGTCCGGCTTTTTGGGGGCCAGGGCACCCTGAATGTGAACAGCTGGTCTCCCTGCGGGAAAAAGCTGGCCTTTGTGCGCTACCGTTTGAAGGAGTGAGACAGAATTTGCTGTTCGGAAGCGCGGTCGAAAACGGCTGCCTTCCGGGCAGCTTTTTGTCCGGTGCTGGGGGCAGCCCTGTAAAGAAAAGGGAAAGAACGGGTTAAACCCGGCTCTTTCTTGAGAAATGCCTTGATTTTTCTCCTCTCCTGTGGGAAAATAAAGGACAATTGTGAGTTTGGGGGTATGGCTTGTGGAATCACTGCGAGAATTGTATCGGATCGGGCGGGGGCCGTCCAGCTCCCACACCATGGGACCTTCCCAGGCGGCCACGCTGTTTCGGAAGGAATTTCCCCAGGCGGACCGGTTTCAGGCCACGCTGTTTGGCTCTTTGGCCAAGACCGGCAAAGGGCACCTGACGGATGTGGCCATTCAGGACGCGTTCGCCCCGCGTCCCACCCAGGTGGTGTTCGACACCCAAACGCCGGAGGAGAGCTTGCCCCATCCCAACACGCTGGTGCTAGAGGCTTTCTCCGGCGGGGATTCTCTGGGATCTTGGCGGGTGTTCAGCGTGGGGGGCGGAAAGATTGAAGTGGAGGGCAAGCCCTCGGTGGCGCCCCAGAACGTGTATCCTCTCTCCACCTTTCGGGACATCAAGGCCTACTGCCAGCGGGAGAATAAATTCCTCTGGCAGTTTGTGGAGGAATGCGAGGGGCCGGAAATCTGGGGCTACCTGCGGGATGTGTGGAAGCAGATGAAGGCCACGGTCTACGCGGGCTTGAACACGGAGGGAGTGCTCCACGGAGGTTTGGGGGTGCAGCGCAAGGCCAAGTACCTGGTGCGCCAGCGCCACATGGACGAAAGCCCCGAAACCCGGGAAAACCGCAAGGTGTGCGCCTATGCCTTTGCGGTCAGCGAAGAAAACGCCGGGGGCGGCGTGGTGGTCACAGCGCCCACCTGCGGGGCCTCTGGGGTGCTGCCGGCGGTGCTGCTGTTCAAACAGGAGCAGCAGGGCTTCTCAGACCAGGACGTGTACCATGCCTTGGCGGCCGCAGGCGTGGTGGGCAACATCATCAAGACCAACGCTTCCATCTCCGGGGCGGAATGCGGCTGCCAGGCGGAGGTGGGCAGCGCCTGCTCCATGGCGGCGGCAGGTTTGGCGGAGCTGTACCATATGGATCTGGATCAGATTGAATACGCCGCTGAGGTGGCCATGGAACATCACCTGGGCCTGACCTGCGACCCCATCGGAGGGTTGGTACAGATTCCCTGCATTGAACGCAACGCTGTGGCGGCCATGCGGGCCATCAATGCCTTGAGCCTGGCCAATTTCCTCACCCACACCCGGAAGATCTCTTTCGACATGGTGGTGCAAACCATGTATGAAACCGGCCGGGACCTGTTCTCCAAATACCGGGAGACCAGCGAAGGCGGGCTGGCGAAGGTTTATACCGAATAACCTTGACAGAGCCCCTCCTTTTCCGGTATAATAAAAAGACAAAAAGGCTTCCCAATAGGCGGGAAGCCTTCGTCGAGGTGTTGCGCAGCTGGTAGCGCGCGTGGTTTGGGACCACGAGGCCGCAGGTTCGAGTCCTGTCACCTCGACCAGGCTGAGCCTGGACGCAATTCGCGTTCTAGGCTCGGCTTTTCTTTTGCCCTGCCACTCGCGGCTGGAGGGAGCGCTCCCTTTGTATCGCCCAACGGGCGTTCAGCCCACGAACATGGCGGCCACCATGCCCATGGTGGCCGCCATGTTTTGCTCCTGTTGGAAGGGAGCTGTTTTTGTCACGCAAACCCAGGAGCAGACTGCCGCTTCTCCAGGCGGTCCCTTCTTTCCCAGCTGTGGCATATCCGGCGCTCTTGGGCCGTGGGTACACAGACAGCCCGTGGGGCGCCCATTCTCCTGCAAAAGGGGGAGAGCGTCTGCACGATGCTCCGCCGGAGGAAGGAGAGGCGTTTTACTCCTCCAAGTAAGGGATAGAGGATTGGGCCCCAGGGCGGGACACCACAATGTCTGCCACCCGGGAGGCAAAGCGGGCGGCGTCTGCCAAGTCTCTGCCCCGGGAGAGGGAGACCGCCAGGGCTCCCACAAAGCTGTCTCCGGCGGCGGTGGTATCCACCACGGTGACGTGGGGATCCGCCTGGAAAAACTCTTGGCTGCCATCTTCCCGCAGCAGATAGGAGCCGGCGCCGCCCAGGGTCACCAGCACACGGCGCACCCCCTTGGCCTGCAGGGAGAGGGCGTCCTCCCGCAGGCGGGCAGGCTCGTAAGGGCGGCCAGTGAGAATCCCCAGTTCCGTCTCGTTGGGTTTGATCAAATCCAAGCAGGGGAACAGGTCTTCCGGCAGATGAGCCACGGCGGGAGCCGGGTCCAGAATCACCTGTTTGCCCAGGCGCTTGGCTGTTTGGGCGGCGTAGACCACGGTTTCCAGCGGAATTTCCAGCTGCAGCACCACAATGTCGCTGGCCTCCAGCACATCCAAATTTTGCCGGATGTAGTCGGGAGTGACCCGGCTGTTGGCCCCGGGAAGCACAATGATACTGTTGTCCCCCTGAGGCTGGACGCCGATGACCGCCATGCCGGTGGCGGCGTCCCCCAGGTGCAGCACCCGGGAGACGTCCACGCCCACAGAGGCCAGGTTGTCACAGAGTTTCGTCCCTTGGGAGTCGGCGCCCACGGCTCCCAGCAAGGTGGCGTGGCCTCCCAGCTTTCCCATGGCGTAGGCCTGGTTGGCCCCCTTGCCTCCGGGAACCAGCTCCAATCCCTGGGCCAAAATGGTTTCCCCCACAGCGGGCATGTGGTCCAGGTGGGTGACAAAGTCCATATTCATGCTGCCAATAACCAACAGCTGTTTCATTGCACCATCCATCCTCTCCGGCGCTTTCCAAAACGTGCGCCCCGTTTTGTCCCATGGTACCACGGCCACGGGGGAATGTCAAAGGGCGGTTTCCTCCACCAGCCAAAGCTGGCCCG
Organism: uncultured Neglectibacter sp.; assembly: GCA_904374805.1. Taxonomy (GTDB): domain Bacteria; phylum Bacillota; class Clostridia; order Oscillospirales; family Acutalibacteraceae; genus Acutalibacter; species Acutalibacter pullicola. Next base: position 49,043 of record CAJFEW010000001.1, on the reverse strand, counting down.
ACTGGGGCTCTAGAGTGAAGGAGAATTCCAGAGAGGGGCCGGGCTCCAGAACCCGCTCTTTCCAGGGGCGGTCCCCGCCAAACGGCAGTTCATCTGTGGCCAGCAGCAGGGTGAGCCGTTGCGCCTGGGGGAGGGGCAGGGAGAGGGTGGCCGGCCCTTGGCCTCCGAGGCAAAGCAGGGCCACGATCCGCTGCCCACCGCCTTGGCGCTCCCATGCGTAGAGGCAGTGGGGATTCTTTTGGCAGAACAGCCAGCGGAACCCTTGGGGTTGGTAGTCCTCCTTCCACAGGGCCGGAGAGCGCAGGTACACCTGGTTCAGTGTCTGCACGAAGCGGAAGAATCCGTCGTGGATGGGGAATTTTCGCAGGTCCCAGTCCTGCTGGCGCTTTTCCTCCCACTCTCGGAGCTGGGCGATTTCAAAGCCCATAAAATTGAGTTTCTTTCCCGGATGGGCCATCATCCACAGGTATAGGGCACGGGCTTGGGGGAATTTTCCCTCATAGTCCCCGTACATCTTCTGGGCCACCGTGGCCTTGCCGTGGACCACCTCATCGTGGGAAAGAGGGAGCAGGTAGCGCTCTTCGTAAAAATATGTCAGGGAGTGGGAAAGCCGGTCGTAGGTTTCCGCCCGCTCCTCGGGCGGGGATTGGAAAAAGCCCAGGCTGTCGTGCATCCACCCCAGGTCCCACTTGTAGTCGAACCCCAGGCCGCCCTCTGCCACAGGCCGGGTGGTTCCAGGCCGGATGGTGGAATCCTCCGCCGCCAAAAGGGCGGTGGGGTGCAGGGCTTTCAGGCCTTGGGTCAGCCCTTGAAGAAAGCGGATGCCGTTTTGATTTTCTCCCCGGGCCGGGTCTCCCTGCCAGTAGAGCAGCCGGCTCACCGCGTCCAGACGCAGGCCGTCAAAGTGGAACTCCTCCAGCCAGTAGTGGGCGGCGGATTGCAGAAAGCTGCGCACCTCGCCCCGGGAGTGCATAAAGTTGCAGCTGCCCCACTCGCTGACCCCCACGTCGCTGTGGGGATACTCATACAGAGGGGTGCCATCGTACTGCCACAGGGCGTAGTCGTCCACCGCAAAGTGTGCGGGAACAAAATCCAGCAGCACGCCGATTCCCGCTTGATGGCACCGGTCTATAAACTGCTTGAGCTGGCGCGGGGTGCCGTAGCGAGAGGTAGGGCTGAAAAAACCTGTGTTTTGATATCCCCAGGATTCGTCGCTGGGATGTTCGCTGAGGGGGAGAAACTCCACATAGTTGCAGCCCAGCTCCTGCACATAGGGGATCAGCCTGTCCCCCAACTGCTCCCAATCGTACCAGTCATCCGCCTGGGACCCCGGCTTTTTCCAGGATCCGGCGTGCACTTCGTAGATGTGCAGGGGCCGGGTCAGACAGGTGGTGCGGGAACGCATCCACGCTTGGTCTTGAAACAGATGCCGCTGTTCCGGCCCACAGAGAATAGAGGCTGTGTGGGGCCGCTTTTCCATAAAAAAGCCGTAGGGGTCACAGTGGTCGGTGAAGCTGCCGTCCAGCTTCCAAATCCGGAATTTGTACCGCTGGCCTGGCACGGCGTTTTCGCTGGAGAGTTCCCAGAAGTTTCCGTCCAACACCCGGTTCATGGGCCGATCCTGCCAGCCGTCCCATTCCGCCAGCAGGGATACCCCTGCGGCGCTGGGGGCGAAAGTGCGGAACACAGCCCCCGTTCCCTGCCAATGGCCTCCCAAAAAGCGGTGTGCCTCAAAGCAGGTTCCTGTGTAAAAACTGTATACGTCCATATAAACTCCTTTCCTGACCGCCGTGGGAAAACCGGGGAAAGTTTCTGGACAACCGTCGGTTTTCCTGCTACAATCGAGTATACAGGGCGGGGGAGGTCCCCGCCACCGGCGGTTTCCGGAAAAGGTTGCGTAAACGACCCTTTGAAAAAATCGTCGGGGAAAGGAGAACCTATGGACCTGCGTACTGCGAAAACGGAACGTGCCATTCGCAGCGCTTTTCTGGAGCTGCGGGCCAAGAAGCCCCTGGAGAGAATCACGGTGAAGGAATTGTGCCAGCGGGCGGAAATTCACAAGTCCACCTTTTACGACCACTATGAGGACCTGTACGCCTTGTCCGATGCTTTGGAAAACCAGGTGCTGGACTCGGTGCTGGAAAACCTGACCCACCCGGAGGACCTGTTTGACAATCCGGAGCGGTTTACCCGGGAGCTCTTTTTGGCATATTGCTCCCAGGACGCCCTGCTCCACGTGCTGTTTTCCGACGGACGGGGAGCCGGCCTGGTGCAAAAGATCCAGCGGGGCGTCAAGGAGCTGGCCTTCGCACGGCGGCCGGACCTGCGGGAGGATCCCGTGGCCAACATTGCCTTGAGTTACGCGATTTACGGGGGCTATTACGCCCTGGAAGAAAACCGCTCCTATGGGTTGGAACAGATTGTGCAGGTGATTGCTTCCGCCAGCCGGGATGTGCAGAAATTGCTGCAGGACAGGAGAGATCCGCAAAAGAATTTGTGAAAGACTTGTAAAAAATATTTACAATTTCTCCTTTTTTATGGTATACTGTTCACAGTGCGGAACGAGAAGGCCGTTTCCCCGTGCCGCATCGCGTGCAGGCTGTGCGAGCCTGCGCCCGCACAACCGGTTTGATCCAGGCGAAAGGGAGCGGCTTTTGCTGTCCCGAACGTGCCTGGAGGACTCTCCCCCAAGCGGGGCAATCCAACGGGAGGTTTTGTATGGACTATTTGGGAAAAGAGATCCCCAAGCTGGGGTTTGGCCTGATGCGCCTGCCCATGCTGGGAGAAGAAGTGGACGTGGAGCAGACCAAGCAGATGGTGGACAAGTTTTTGGAAGCTGGGTTCACCTATTTCGACACCGCCTACGGGTACATCGGGGGCAAATCGGAAGAGGCAATCAAGACGGCCCTGGTGGACCGCTATCCCCGGGAAAAGTTCCAGCTGGCCACTAAGCTGCCTGCGTGGGCGGGCCCCACAACAGCGGAAGAGGCCAAGGCCATGCTGCAGACTTCGCTCCAGCGCACCGGGGCAGGGTACTTTGATTTCTACCTGCTGCACAACTGCGGCGACGACCGCACGGCCGCCTTTGACCGGTTTGGCATTTGGGACTATGCCCTGGAGATGAAGGAGAAGGGCCTGCTCAAGCATGTGGGCTTTTCGTTCCACGACAAAGCGGATGTTCTGGAGGAGATCCTCCAAAAGCACCCGGAGATGGAGTTTGTGCAGCTGCAGATCAACTACGCCGACTGGGAGGACGACAGCGTCCAATCCCGCAAGTGCTACGAAGTGGCCCGCAAGTACGGCAAACCGGTGATCATCATGGAGCCGGTCAAGGGCGGCCTGTTGGCCGATCCGCCTCAAAGTGTGGCCAAGGTGCTCCGCGACGCTGCGCCGGACAAGAACCTGCCCTCTTGGGCTCTGCGGTTCGCTGCGTCCCTGGAAGGGGTCATTACCGTGCTTTCCGGCATGTCCACCCTGGAGCAGATGGAGGAAAATTTGGAGACCATGAAGCACTTTGCACCCCTCGATCCCCAGGAGCTGGAGGTGATCGGCAAGGCTCGGGAAGCCCTGGCTGCCGTGCCCAGCATTCCCTGCACCAGCTGCCAGTACTGCATGAAGGGATGTTCCCAGGGGATTCCCATTCCCAGCGTGTTCAGCGCTATGAATACCAACCTGACCTATGGGAACCTGGAGCGCGCCAAGGGCAATTACGGCTTTGCCGTGCGAGGCAAGGGGAAGGCCAGCGATTGTGTGCAGTGCGGCCAATGTGAGAGTGTGTGTCCCCAGCACATCTCCATCATCGAGGAGCTGCAAAAAGCCGCCGCCGCGTTGGAGTGATCCATCCTAGGATACATAAGAAAATAGCTTGCAACCCCCGCAGGGCTTTTGGGCCTTGCGGGGGTTTGTTCAGCCTAAAGACAGCAATAAAAAACACCACACAACTGTGTGGTGTTTTTTGGTGGGCGCTAACGGACTTGAACCGCTGACCCCCTGCACGTCAAGCAGGTGCTCTAGCCAGCTGAGCTAAGCGCCCATTTTTTGTTGCTTGACTAGTGTACACGATTTTTCCGAAAATTGCAACCCCTAATTTTCAAAATAGACGAGATTTTTTTCTTGGTTGGCAAAATTGTTAAGAGAATCTTAAGAAAATCGTTGTGTTGTACTTAATTTGTTCACAATATCCTTGAGGTGTGCTATACTAAAGGTCCCCGAAAGGGAAGTTTATAAAAGCTTGAACTCCCTGTAGTACGCTGCTATAGTCCCTTCCAGAGGGCGGACGTCTCCGCGGCCGGAAGGCCGGGGGCGCGCCCTACAGCTGGGGTGGGGAAAAGGCGTCAGGGAACCGGGGGCCGGACGGCTTTCCGCAAGAGCCGGTTTTCCCTACGTGGCAAACCGGGTGGCTCGCAGGGAGCGGCCCGGAGGAATATGTGCGTTTGCCTACTTTCCCACGGGAAAGTAGGGGAGGTGAGATTTATGAAAACATTGTCGGCTATTAACTTTATTCTGGCGGCCTTGTTTGTGGCATGTTACTTGTATCAGGCCATATTCGCCGGGGTGCGCTTGCTGCGGAAGAAGCGGGTGTTCACCGCGCGGAAGCTGTGCCGGTATGGGGTTTTAATTGCGGCGCGCAATGAGAGCGCTGTCATCGCCCAGCTGATCGAAAGCATCCGCGGCCAGGACTATCCCGCAGAATTGGTGGACATCTACGTGGTGGCGGACAACTGCACCGACGACACCGCCGCGATTGCGGCTGCCCACGGGGCGCGGGTGTTTCAGCGGCAGAATAAAGTGCAGGTGGGCAAGGGGTTCGCCCTGGCCTTCCTGCTGGAAAAAATCCGGGAGGAATATCCCCAGGAGCACTACGACGGGTACTTTGTCTTTGACGCGGACAACCTGCTGGATCCCCGCTACATAACCGAGATGAACAAGGTGTTTTCCAACGGAAACCGGGTGGTGACCGGCTACCGGAACACAAAGAATTTTGGAGACAACTGGATCACCGCCGGGTACGGCATCTGGTTTCTGCGGGAGTCGGAGTATTTAAACCGGCCCCGGGATTACCTGGGCACCAGCTGTGCAGTGTCCGGCACAGGCTTCCTGTTCTCCCAGGAGTTGTTGGACGAATTGGGCGGATGGGAATACTTCCTTCTGACGGAAGACCTGGAATTCACGGCGGACCTGGCCGCCCGCGGCGTGAAAATCGCCTACTGTCACGACGCCATTGTGTACGACGAGCAGCCCACCAGCTTTAAGCAATCCATTGTGCAGCGTTCCCGGTGGGTGAAGGGGTATCTGCAGGTGGTGGCCAAGCGGGGCGGCAGCATGGTGAAAACTTTGGTGGCGGATGGAAGCTTTGCCTGCTACGACATGCTCATGTGCACCATTCCCGCCGTGGTGCTGACTGTGAGCAGCATTGTGCTCAACGGGGCCATGTTTGTGGTGGGGATCACCTCCGCCCGTCAGGAGATGGGGATCTTCTTTGCCTCGGTGCTGGCCTCCATGGCCAATTCCTACATCACCATGTATGTAATGGGCCTTCTCACGCTGCTGACGGAGGGCAAACGGATTTACTGCTCCCGCAAAAAGCTGGTGCGCTATTCCTTTACCTTCCCCTTCTTTGTGTTCACCTTTGGCATTGCCATGTTGGCGGCGGTGTTCGGCAACATTGAGTGGAAGCCCATTCAGCACAGCGTGGCCCTGTCCATTGGCGATATGGGCAGTGTATCTCCACAGGATCTGCGGAAAATCCGTAAAAACAGAAAACTTTGAAGAACCGCTTTATTAAACCGGCCCCTTGTGTTACAATGATGTAATGACAAGAGGCCGTTTTCTTTGCCAGCGGGTGTGGTTTGCCCGGCTTTTGGCCTTGCTCTTTTCTTGATTGTCCAGTAGAAAAGCAAGAAAAACAGAAAGGTGGTACAACAGTGGTCACACGGGTATTTGTAGAGAAAAAACAGGGGTTTAACATCGAAGCCCAGCAGATGCAGGCGGATTTACAGGGGAACCTGGGCGTGCAGGGGTTAGAGGAGGTGCGCATCCTCAACCGGTACGATGTGTCCGGGCTGTCCCAGGAGCAGTTTGCAGCCGCGGTCCGCACGGTGCTTTCCGAGCCCACCATGGACGCTGTCTACGGAGAGGACTTCTGTCTGCCGGAGGAGTATCGGGTGTTTGCCACGGAGTATCTGCCTGGCCAATACGACCAGCGGGCGGATTCTGCCGCCCAGTGCGTGCAGCTGCTCACCCAGGGAGAGCGCCCGGCGGTGGCCACCGCCAAAGTCATCGGCCTGAAGGGCCAGGTGTCGGACCAGGAGTTTGAGAAGATCAAGCAGTATCTGATCAACCCGGTGGAGAGCCGGCAGGCCTCTTTGGAAAAGCCCGAGAGCTTGGAGATGCGCGCGGACGTTCCTGCCGACGTGGCCCGGGTCACCGGCTTTACCAGCTGGGACAAGACCCAGATGCAGGCGTACTTTGACTCCATGGGCTTTGCCATGACCCTGTCCGATTTGGAGTTCTGCCGGGACTACTTCCGGGACCAGGAGCATCGGGACCCCACCGTCACGGAACTGCGGGTTATCGACACCTATTGGAGCGACCACTGCCGCCACACCACCTTCCTTACCCGGTTGAACAAAATCGATGTGGAGAAGGGCGCCCTCAGCCAGGCGGTGGAGAAGGCCCTGCAGGATTACATTTCCCTGCGGGAAGAGCTGTACCAGGGCAAAGAGAAGCCTGTCTCTCTCATGGACATGGCCACCATCGGCGGCAAGTACCTGCGGAAGAAGGGCCTGGTGCCGGATTTGGACGTGAGCGAGGAGATCAACGCCTGCTCCATTGAGGCCCCGGTCACCATCGACGGCAAGACCGAGACCTGGCTCATCCAGTTTAAAAACGAAACCCACAACCATCCCACGGAGATCGAGCCCTTCGGCGGCGCGGCCACCTGCCTGGGCGGCGCCATCCGCGATCCCCTCTCCGGCCGGTCCTATGTATACCAGGCCATGCGGGTCACCGGCAGCGGCGATCCCACGGTTCCCTTTGAAAAGACCCTCCACGGCAAGCTGCCCAGCCGGAAGATCACCACAGGGGCTGCTGCAGGCTACTCTTCCTACGGTAACCAGATCGGCTTGGCCACCGGCCAGGTCACCGAGCTGTACGACCCCGGTTATGTGGCCAAGCGCCTGGAGATCGGCGCGGTGATCGGCGCCTCTCCCAAGGCCAACGTGCGCCGGGAGGAACCTGTCCCGGGCGATGTGATTGTGCTGCTGGGCGGGGCCACCGGCCGGGACGGCATTGGGGGGGCCACCGGCTCCAGTAAAGCCCATACGGAAAAGAGCGTGGAGGTCTGCGGCGCCGAGGTGCAGAAGGGCAACCCCCCCACAGAGCGGAAGCTCCAGCGGCTGTTCCGAGACCCCAGCGTCTCCACCCTGATTAAGCGCTGCAACGACTTCGGCGCAGGCGGCGTGTGCGTGGCCATCGGCGAGCTGGCCCCGGGCCTGTCCATCGACCTGAACAAAGTGCCCAAGAAGTACGAGGGCTTGGATGGCACCGAACTGGCCATCTCCGAAAGCCAGGAGCGCATGGCTGTGGTGCTGGCCCCCGAAGATGTGGAGGTCTTCCAGAAAAAGGCCCGGGAAGAAAATCTGGACGCCACCGTGGTGGCTGTGGTGACGGAAGAGCCCCGGCTGAAAATGGAGTGGCGGGGCGACGAGATTGTCAACCTGTCCCGGGCGTTCCTGGATACCAACGGCGTCACCCAGAACGCGGACGCCACCATCTCCGCCCCCCAAGGGGAAAGCTACCGGAAGTCTGTGCCCGCCTGCCTGCGGGACAAGGAGGGCGTGGAGGCTTTGAAGGCCAATATGGCCCGGCTGGAAGTCTGCTGCCAAAAGGGATTGTCCGAGCGCTTTGACGCCAGCATTGGGGCCGCCACGGTGCTGATGCCCTTCTCCGGCGAGTACCAGCTGACCCCCGAAGAGGCCATGGTGGCCAAGATCCCCCTGCGGGAAGGGGAGACCGACGACGCTACCGCCATGAGCTACGGCTACATTCCCGGCGTGGCCCGGTACTCCCCCTTTGAGGGCGCTGCCTACGCCGTGGTGGAGAGCCTTTCCAAGCTGGCGGCCGTGGGGGCCAATCCTCTGCAGGCCCGGCTCACTTTCCAGGAGTATTTTGAGCGGCTCCACGACGTGCCCACCCGCTGGGGCAAGCCCGCCGCCGCCCTGCTGGGCGCTTTGGAAGCCCAGTTGGGCATGGGCATTCCCTCCATCGGCGGAAAGGACAGCATGTCCGGCTCCTTTGAGCAGCTGGATGTGCCCCCCACCTTGGTGAGCTTTGCCGTGTCCATGACCAAGGCCAGCAAAACCCTGTTTGCCTGCGCCAAGAAGCCCGGCTCCTCCTTTGTGCTGCTGCCCATTCCGGAGGACCAGGACGGCATGCCCGATTGGGAGGCCCTGAAGGCCTATTACCGGGCCGTGCTGCTGCACATGGAGTGCGGGGACATTGTCTCCGCCGGCGTAGTCCGAGAGGGCGGCGCTGCGGCTGCGGTGCTGCGCATGTGTTTTGGGGCCAAGATTGGCTTCCGCTTTGGGGAGGGCCTGTCCAAAGAGACCTTGTACGCTCCCCAGGAGGGCGCCTTGGTGGTGGAACTTTCCAGCGAGGCAGACTTGTCCACCGACCCGGCGCTGACGGTGATCCCCCTGGGCCACACCACCAGCAAGGAGGATGTGAAGCTGAACGGCCAGCGCATCTCCCTGGAGGAGCTGTGCCAGGCCTGGATGGGCACTCTGGAGAACATCTTCCCCAACCACGCCCATTCCGTGCCGGTCTCCAAGGACGTGCCCCTGTGGGAGAAGCGGGAGCACAAGGCCCCGGCCATCAAGGTAGCCCGGCCTCGGGTGTTCATTCCCGCCTTCCCCGGCACCAACTGTGAGATCGACTCCGCCCGGGCCTTTGAAAAGGCCGGCGCCGAGACGGAGATCCTGGTGGTGAAGAACCTGTCCGTCTCCGACATCGAGGAGACCATCGACCGGATGGAGAAGGCCATCCGCCGGGCCCAGATTGTCATGCTGCCCGGCGGCTTCTCCGGCGGCGACGAGCCCGAAGGCTCCGGCAAGTTTATTGCCACCACCTTCCGCAACCCCCGCATTGCCCAGGCGGTCACCGACTTGCTGGAGGCCCGGGACGGCCTGATGCTGGGCATCTGCAACGGCTTCCAGGCGCTGATCAAACTGGGTTTAGTGCCCTATGGCAAGATCACTGAGCCCAAGGAGGACGACCCCACCTTGACCTTCAACACCTTGGGCCGCCACGTGAGCCGCATGGTGTACACCCGGGTCACCAGTGTCAAGTCCCCCTGGATGGCGGGCGTGAACGCCGGCGACATCTTCACTGTGCCCGTGTCCCACGGAGAGGGCCGGTTTGTGGCGGACGGCAAGGCCTTGCAGAAGCTCATCGAAAACGGCCAGGTTGCCACCCAGTATGTGGACACGGACGGCCAGGTCAGCGGGAATATCCAGTGGAACCCCAATGGCTCTGTGTGCGCCATCGAAGGCATCACCAGCCCGGACGGCCGGGTGCTGGGCAAGATGGGCCACTCCGAGCGCAAGGGCGAAAACCTGTATAAGAATGTTCCCGGCGAGAAGGACCAGCTGCTGTTCGAGAGCGGTGTGAAGTACTTTAAATAAGGCTGTGCCCGGAGGGGACCCTTCGCCCTTTTAGGTCCTGGTCCCCAGTGGGGACCGTCCCGGACCGGTCTCCGCTGCCGCGTCGGTCGGTGATGGACGCAGCCCGCTGGGCTGCGTCACCCGAGCCGGCAGGTGAGACGCTCGCTTCGCTGGTGCTCTTCCAGAGGGCGCCGCGCGTCCCAGGTCTCAGGCAAGAAGCCGCCATGCCGGCTGCCGGTCAGAACAGGTGCGATTTGCTCCGGGGGAACACCCGCAATTCTTTGCTTTTTTCCTGTAAGAAAGAAGGGAAAAGGTGCCTTTCGGCAGAAAGGTGCGTTCTTTGCCAGCTTCCCCGGGGCTTGGCAAGGGAGAGCCCATTTTCATGAAAGAAATCGTGAGAGGGACCTGGGAAGAAGAAACCGCTGGGGCGGTTTCTTCCGCGAGTTTCCCTGTGGGGCATGGAGATCGCAATCCCGCCTAGACAGGCTCGGGAAACGTCGCCCAGGAGATGAGTTCGTATGAAAGAAAATCGTGAGAGGAACCTGGGAAGAAGAAACCGCCGGGGCGGTTTCTTCCGCGAGTTTCCCTGTGGGGCCTTGGATGTTGAGATCCCGCTCAGGCAGGATCGGGAAACGTCGCCCAGGAGATGAGTTCGTATGAAAGAAAATCGTGAGAGGGACCTGGGAAGAAGAAACCGCTGGGGCGATTTCTTCCGCGAGTTTCCCTGTGGGGCATGGAGGTCGCAATCCCGCCTAGACAGGATCGGGAAATATCGCCCAGGAGGTGAGTTTATATGAAAGAAATATTGCGCCGGACCTGGGCGGAAATTGATCTAGACGCCCTGGCCCGAGATTTTGCCGCGGTGCGCCAGGCTGCCAATCCAAACGCTAAGGTGTGCTGCGTCATCAAGGCGGACGCCTACGGCCACGGGGCCGTGCGCATGGCCCAGGAGCTGGAAACCCTGGGGGCGGACTGGTTTGCCGTCTCCAATTTGGAGGAGGCCTTGCAGCTGCGGCTGGCGGCCATCCAGCGGCCTGTCTTGGTGTTGGGGTACACCCCGCCGGAAGAGGCTGCGTCTTTGGCAAAATACGCCATCTCCCAGTGCGTGTACAGTTTGGACTACGCCCGGGAATTGTCCCAGTATGCCCAACAGGCGGGAGCTACGGTGCGCATCCATGTGAAGATTGACACCGGCATGAGCCGCCTGGGTTTCTACTATCAGGACATCAGCCGGGACGAGGCCACGGTGCAGCAGGTGAAACAAGCCTGCTCTCTGCCGGGGCTGTTCCCGGAAGGCATTTTCACCCACTTTGCCGTCTCCGACGAGGGAAAGGCGGGGGACGCCTTCACTATGCGGCAGTTCGGCTGTTTTAAGGAGATGATCGAGTCCCTGGAGCGGGAGGGAATCCACTTTGCGGTGCGCCACTGCGCCAACTCCGCCGCCGTGTTCGATTACCCCCTCTCCCATTTGGATATGGTGCGGGCCGGAATTGTCCTGTACGGCTTGTACCCTTCGGAAGAGGTGCGCAACCGTCCCCAGCTGCAGCCGGTGCTCTCTCTCCGGTCGGTGGTCTCCCACGTGAAGACCGTCCTGCCTGGAGCCACCGTCAGCTATGGCCGGAAATTTACCGCCCAGCAGGAGATGCGGGTGGCCACCGTGCCGGTGGGCTATGCGGACGGCTATCCCCGCATCCTTTCCGCCAAAGGGGCCCAGGTGCTCATTGGGGGCAAGCGCTGCCCCATTTTGGGCCGGGTATGCATGGACCAGCTTATGGCGGATGTGACCCAGCTGCCGGAGGTTCAAGTGGGCGACCTGGTCACCCTGATTGGACAGGATGGGGAAGAGGCCATCACCGCCGATGAACTGGCCGCCTTGGAAGGCAGCATCAATTACGAGGTGGTCTGCGGCCTTTCCAAACGGGTGCCCCGGGTCTATTGGAAAAACGGCCGGGTGGACAGCATCTACAACGCCCTTTTAGGAGAAGAAAACCGGTGACCCGCCGGCTTGCTTCCGGGGGCAGAGGGGCTGCCCTGCTGGCGGCCCGGACCTGGTCCCACTTTGGGGTGGATTTCGCCTGCGCCTTTTTCGTGGTGGGCGTGTTCGTTCCCAACGCCCCAGGCGCCGCAGGAGCGGGAGTCCTTTGGTACAACCTGCTGGCCTTTGCTCTGCAGCCCTTGACCGGCGCCCTGTGCGACCGGTTCCTGCCTCGTTTGGGGGCCGTTGGAGGCTGTTTGCTGGTTGCCCTTGCCGGGCTTTTGGCCGCCTTTGGGTGGGGATGGCCCGCCCTGGTGGTGTGCGCCCTGGGAAACGCCCTGTTCCACCCCGGGGGCGGCAGGGACGTGCTTTTGCTGGCAGAAGGCCGTTTGCGCGAGGGCGGTGTGTTCGTCTCCGCAGGGGCGGTAGGCGTCTCTTGTGGCGCTCTGATGGGAGGTTTCTCTTCCAGCCCCTGGCTGTGCGTGGTGTGTTCCCTGCTGCTGGGCCTGTGCGCCTGGAGCTGCTGGAGAACGCCCTGTCCTGCTCCGGCGGGAAGGACTGCCTTTCACGCTGCCTCTCGCCTGCCTTTTTGGTGGGTGGTGGGCTTGGCGCTGGTCTCTGTGGCCTTGCGGTCGTATGTGGGAGCCCTGGTGCCCATGCCCTGGAAAACCGGCCTTTTGGCTCTGGCTGCGGGGATTGCCTCCTGTCTGGGCAAGGCGCTGGGCGGCTTTCTGGCCGATTGGAGCAGCCCCCGGCTGGTGGGTACGGCGGCTCTGGCGCTCTCCCTGCCCCTGCTGTGTCTGGGTTGGGAATCTCCGGTGCTGTCCCTGGTGGGGCTGGTGTGCTTCAACATGACCATGCCGGTCTCTTTGGGGGTGCTGGCAGCCAAGCTGCCGGAATCCCCCGGGTTGGCCTTCGGGCTGACGGCCCAGTTCCTGTTTGTGGGCATGCTGCCCTTCTACGGGATCCCCCTGGAGGAAGGCCCGGCTCTGGTAGTTGCCGGGGTGGGAATAGGCATCTCTGCGCTGTGTGTGGCCCTGTCCTCCCGGGGGCGGGCGGAAAGGAGTGGCGTATGAACCGTCTGTTGGACGTGGTCGCTTGGCCGTTGGCTTTGATGGAACACGCGGGCTGGATTCTTCTGGTGGTCCTGGTCTTGGTGGCGGCCGCCGTGGCGCTGATCCGCCGGGAACGGAGGAAACAGGCTCCCCGGAAAGAGGAGCGCTCGGAGAGGGAAAAACGAGAGGAGGACCGGTTGTGAAACTTTGGATGCTTTTGGACCTTGTGACGGTTTCGCCGGAGGAAGAGCAGTTGGCAGCCTGGCTGCCCATATTCACGTTGATCGTGTGCATTTGCGTGGTGGTAGCAGGCCTGCTGGTGTTGCGCATTTGGAAAAACCGCCGCAAATGACCCTGGGCAGGCTTTTGACCAACCTGCTGCTCACAGTGGCTTTGGAAGGCGGGGCCCTCTGGGTTTTTCCCAGGGACAAGAAGCTGGTGTGGTACAGCTTCCTGTGTAACCTGCTGACCAATCCGGCGGCCAATTTGCTGATGGCCCTGCTGGTGCTGTGGCAGGGGGCGGGGATGTATCTCCCGGCCCTGGTGTGCCTGGAGCTTCTGGTGGTGGCTGCAGAGGCCTTTGTCTACCGGCTGCTGGCGGGCTGGCCCTGGAAAAAGGCGGCCCTGTGCTCTTTGGGCCTCAACGGGTTTTCCTGTGGAGTGGGGCTGCTTTTGCAAGGGGTATTCGCTTAAAATGCGTATTTCATAAAGAAGAAACGGGGAGTTTCCCCGAGAGATGAGAAGAAAGGAAGATATCCATGAAAAAAATTGGAAGCGGCAAAGTGCGGGAGATCTATGAGGTCTCTGACAAGGAACTGGTCATCTATACCACCGACCGGGTCTCGGCCTTTGATGTGATCCTGCCCACGCCGGTGCCGGACAAGGGCCGGGTACTGAACCAGCTCTCCCTGCTGTGGTTTGATTTGACCAAGGACATTGTGAAAAACCACGTGATCTCCACCGATTCCAAGGATATGCCGGAGGAGTTTGCAAAGCCCATGTACCAGGACCGGGTCATGCTGGTGAAAAAGCTGAAAATGCTCCCCTATGAGTTCATCATCCGGGGATACATGTTTGGCTCCATGTGGAAAGCCTATAAGGCCCAGGAACCCTTCTGCGGCCAGGTGATCACCGGAGACTACCAGTTGGCCCAAAAGCTGGAAAAGCCCATCCTCACCCCCTCCACCAAGGCCACCGAGGGCCATGACGAGTACAGCGTCACCCACGAGGACATGGTGCGGGAGCTGGGCGAGGAGCTGACCCGCCAACTGGAAGAGACCTGCATGAAGGTCTATGAGACCTGCTTCGACTACGCGGAGAAACGGGGCATCCTCATTGCGGACACCAAGTTTGAGTTTGGTCTGGACGAGGACGGCCAGCTGGTGTTGGCCGACGAGGTTCTCACTCCCGACTCCAGCCGGTTCTGGAACAAGGCGGAATATCAGGTGGGCACCTCTCCCTTGAGCTATGACAAGCAGTACCTGCGGGATTGGCTCACCGAGAACCACCTGGACGGCGTCACCCCTCCCCCGGAACTGCCGGGGGACGTGGTGGCCAAAACCCGGGAGAAATATCTGGAGTGCCTGGAGCTGCTGGTGCCCCAGAAGTGAGAAAAGGGCGCGCTCCTTTGATCACTCCACTCTCTGGAGAGACAAGGGCTTTTGCCGGCCTTGCCAAGGCGGCAGAGGGAGCCGGTTCCCTCAGACAAACCAAAAGGGACTGTTGCAACGAGCAACAGTCCCTTTTTTCTGGAAGGAAATTTATTCTACGGTCAGGGTAAAGGCAAAGTCGAAGGCTTCCTCTTCCAGCCGGTACTGGGGCAGCAGTTCCGGTCCGCAGGAGTTGGAACCTACGCCGTTCATTTTGTAGTCCAGGCAGAGGACGGTCTCACCGCACTTCTCCAGCTCATAGTTGTGGGCTTTCTGGGTCAGCTCCTCCTGGGTGTAGGGGGAGACGTTGAAGGAGAAGGGCTGCTCTGCCGCGGCCGTGAAGGCAAAGGCTCCGTCGGTGAGGGTCACATACCGGGCTCCCCAGTGGGAGGAGTTCTCCTGGGGCTTCAAGTAGTCCTCGTGCATGGCGTCCACGCTTTGGGCATAGATGCCCAGCCGGGAGGCCTGGTGTTTGTCCGCATAGCTCTCGTAGGGGCCATAGGCAAAGTACTCTACGCTGCCAAAGGCCTGGGGCAGGAACAGGCGCACCCCAAACCGGGGCATCCAGGGGAACCGGGTGTCCCGCTCCCCATGGAGGGCCACATCCACACGGCCGTCCGCTGAGACGGTCCACACCGCCGTAATCTCCAGGAATTTGGCGATGGACAAGGCGGCGATCCCCAGCCGGCAGGTGAGGGTGGCGCCCTCTTGGTCCACGGAATAGACCCGCACTGTGGGCCGGTGGTAGCCGGCCTGCTCCCAGAGGAGGCGGACCTCCCGGTCGTTGTCTGTGGGAGCCCGGTACAGGTTCCATTCCATGGGCCGGATGAGCAGGTTCCGGTTCTTGTAGGTCATGGCGGAGAACAGCCCCGTCTCGTTGTCGAACACGTAGCGGAAGTCCTCGCCGGTGAAGATCACCTGGTCGGAACCGGCTTCCACCTGGACGCCTTCCTCCTGGCTGGGAGCATCCAGGAAGAAGGGCTCCTCCGTCAGGAGAATCTGGTCAAAGCCCAAAGGATGGCCTGCCGGGGTGAAGTCCCCGGCTTGTTTGGCGGTGTAGAAGAACGTGACTGTGGAGATGCCTCCTTCCGGCAGCTCCGGCAGGGTCAGGTCCACTTCACCGTGAGGGGGCAGGGAGGGAAGCTCCAAATTGCCGCCCAGCAAGACCTCCCCGTCCTGGGCTGCTTCAAAGGAGACGCACACCGCGTCTGCGGCGTCGGTAAAGTCCAGGTAATTGTGGAAGCGGAAGGTGCTGCCGGCCACCCGCTGTGCCCGCAAGGGACGGATGACGTTTTTATATTCCAACAGGCCGGTGTGGGGCGTGCGGTCCGGGTAGACCAAGCCGTCCATGCAGAAGTTGCCGTCGTGGGGGAACTCTCCAAAGTCCCCGCCGTAGCGGTAGATGGGACGGTTGTCCGGGGTGGTCCCTCCGTATACGGCGTGGTCGCACCACTCCCACACAAAGCCCCCGCAGAAGCCGGGGTATTCCATAATCCGCCGCTGGTAGTCCTCTGCGTCCCCGGGGCCGTTGCCCATGGCGTGGATGTATTCGCACTGGATAAAGGGCATCCGCCGCCCGTGGAGGTTTTCGTCCAGCTCTCCGCCGTGGAAATAGTCGTCCACCTGTTCCACAGAGGCGTACATCCGGCTGTACAGGTCCAGCATGGAAAAGTCCGGGGTCCGGTCTTTGTGATAGGTGAGGAAGTTTTCATAGTGCAGCAGCCGGGAGGGGTCGTATTCCTTCACCCAACGGCCGGCAATTTCAAAGTTTTCTCCCCAGCCGCTCTCGTTGCCCAGGGACCAAATCACCACGCAGGCGTTGTTCTTGTCCCGGATGACGCAGCGCTGGACCCGGTCCAGAATGGCCTTCTGAAATTGGGGGTCGTCGGCAGCGTCGGGATACCGCTCTCCCTCATAGTGGCCCAGCTGCTCCGCCATGCCGTGGCTTTCCATGTCCGCCTCGCCGATGACATAGAACCCATACTGGGAGCACAGCTGCAAGAACCAAGGGGCGTTGGGATAGTGGCTGGTGCGGATGGCGTTGATGTTGTGCCGTTTCATCAGGGCCAGGTCCTGGAGGGCCTGCTCTTTGGAAATGGTGTACCCGGTGACCGGGTTGCTGTCGTGCCGGTTGACGCCTCGGAACTTAATGGCCACCCCGTTGAGGTACACCACACCGTCCCGCACTTCAATCTGCCGCAGGCCCACCTTCTGAAGAATCACCTCTTCCCCGGTGGAAAGGGACAGAGTGTACTGGGCAGGGGCTTCCGCGTTCCACAGCACCGGCTGGTCCAGAGAAAAGACCAGGGGTTCTCCCAGGGAGGAGGCGGTGCCCACCGTCTGCCCGTCAGGGGCGGTGAGGACGGCCTGCACCTGGCAGGCGCCGGAAAGCTCCAGCTCCACCGTGACCGTGGCCTGGGAAAAATCCGGGGAGAAGTCCTCTTTTACAAAAAAGTCCCGCACATGGTGTTCCGGCCGGGCCAGCAGGTACACGTCCCGGAAGATGCCGCTCATGCGCAGCTTGTCCTGATCTTCCAGATAGGTGCCGTCGCACCACTGCAGCACCAGCACCGCCAAGGTGTTGTCCCCGGCGGTGAGCAGGCCGGTCAGGTCGAACTCCGAGGTGGAGTGGGACACTTGGCTGTAGCCCACAAATTCCCCGTTGACCCACAGGTAAAAGCAGGAGTCCACTCCCTCAAAGTTTAAAAACCAGTGGAAGGCGCTGGGGTCTTCCACCTGCAGGTGGCGCACATACAGGCCGCAGGGGTTTTCCTCCGGCACATAGGGCGGGTCGCAGGGAATGGGGTAGCGGACGTTGGTGTACTGGTGGCGTCCCCAGCCCTGGTTCTGCCAGCAGGAGGGCACGGGGATCTGCCCCATCTCCTCCTCGTCAAAGGAAAGGCCCTCCTCTGGGTCCACCGCTTCCTGGTAAGAGGAAAAGTAGCGGAAAGCCCAGGTGCCGTTTAGGGAGATCACCCGGGAAGAGGCGCCCTCCAAAGCCTCTTCCTCTCCGGCAAAGGGGATATAATAGCTGCGGTCCGGGCAGGTTCCCACATGGAGAATGTCCGGATTTTCGTGCGTATGTTGCGGTTTCAGTTCCATACAACTCGTTCCTTTCTGCGCCCTTCCCGGAAACGATTGCTTTTTCCCGGGAATGACGGTATACTTGATAAGCGTAGCTTACAATGATTTTCTCCGGGAGTCAATGGGGAAATGCTTTCTTTCAGCGGCTTCCTGACAAATAGATGGGGAAAGGCGGGATCGTATGGGCGTTGGCGCGCTGACGGCCGGTGTGCTGGGGGGCGGTGTATTCCTTCTGGCAGGCCGCAAATTTTCTCGGGAGCACCTCTCCCGGACCACCTTTGTGCTGTGGGCTTCCCTGTTGTTTGGGGCGGCTTTGGCCCTTCGGCTCTGGCTGGGTTATTCTTCCCAGGGCTTTACCACTGATACGGACACCTTCAAGTCCTGGGCCAGCCTGGCAAACCAGGTGGGCTTTTCGGAACTCTATGAGCAGGATGTTTTCTTGGACTATCCCCCGGGTTATCTCTATGTACTGGCCCTGTTGGACAGAATCCGCCTGCTGCTGGGCCTGTCTGTGGAGAGCCAGGCCTACACCTTGCTGATCAAGCTGCCCTCCCTGTTGGCGGACCTTTACTGCGCCTGGGTGCTGTTGGTTGTGGCCCGCAGGAAGCGGGGGGAGAAGACCGCCCTGTTCCTTTCAGGGGTCTACCTTTTCTGCCCGGCGGTGCTGTTGAATTCCGCCCAGTGGGGGCAGGCGGACTCCTTCTGTACGGCCATTGTGCTCACCTCCTTGCTGTTGCTTTACAAAGAGCGGTACCTTCCCGCAGCCCTTCTGTACGGGCTGTCCATTGCCTGCAAGCCCCAGATGCTCATTTTCGCCCCGGCTTACCTGTTTTTTACCGGCAAACGCCGCCGGTGGGGCATGCTGGTTTTGGGGGTGTTGGCGGCGGTGGCCGCCGTGCTGGTGGTGGCCTTGCCCTTTACCAAAGGGTTTAACTTCCTCTGGCTGCTGGAGCGGTACCAGTCCACGTTGGACTATTACAACTACTACTCGGTCAACGCGTACAACTTCTGGAGCCTGCTGGGCTGGAACTGGAAGACTTTGCCCGCCGGTTTGCCGGGAGATCTGCTGGACCTGGCGGCGCCGGTGCTGGCCACAGCTCTGTGCGGGGTGTTGGTGCTGGGCTCCAAGAACAAGGCGGCGGTTCTGTACAGCCCCGCTCTGCTCATGGGGGTGGTGTACGCCTTCTCTGTGAAGATGCACGAGCGCTACTTGTTCCCTGCCTTCCTGTTTTTGTTGGTGGCCTCCCTCTTTGTGGAGGATCGGGGGTTTCTGCGGGCCTTTGGCGCCGCCAGCGCCGTCCATTACTGGAACGTGGCCTTTGTGTTGTGGCAGTTCCGGGAGTACTACAACAACTACGATCCCAACACGGCCCTGACTCGTTTCCTCTCTGTTTTGCAGCTGGCGGCCATTGGCTATCTGCTTTGGGTGGGCTGCCGGGTGTTTTTGCGGGGCAAACTCTGCCCGGCCCAAGTGCCGGTTTCCAGGCCCTGGGAGGATACCACGCCCGTGCCCGGCCCTATGGGCCGTAAAGACTGGGGAGTGCTGGTTCTCCTCACATTGGTGTACGCCTGCTTTGCCTTTTTCCGCCTGGGAGATACCCAGACGGCGGTGACCCCTTGGACTCCCTCCCAAGGGGAGAGCGCCGTGCTTGCAGCCGATGGGGAATGCGATACCTTGACCTATCTGCCGGGCATTGCCCCGGACGACAGCCACTACGCCGCCCGGGTGGGGGTCAACGTCCAGGTGGAGACCAGCCAAGACGGGGTCTCCTGGACCGATTGCGGCGTGCTCACCGACGGCAGCGTCTTTGCCTGGAAGGAGTTTCCCCTTTCCACCCCGGGACGGTATGTGCGCCTGACTGCCTTGGACGGATCCGTCACCCTCAACGAGGCTTCCCTGTTTTATACCGGTACGCCGGTGCTGGCGGAGGTCACGTCCCAGGTAGGAGGGGAGACCCTGACAGACGAGCAGCAGGTGGTTCCTCTGGAGTCCACCTACGAAAATTCCACCTACTTTGACGAGATCTACCACGCCCGCACGGCCTATGAACACATTCTGGGCCTGGAGCCCTATGAGAACACCCATCCCACCCTGGGCAAACTGTTCATCTCCCTGGGGATCCGCCTGTTTGGAATGAACCCCTTTGGCTGGCGCTGCGTGGGGACCTTGTTTGGGGTGTTGATGCTCCCGGTTCTCTATCACCTGCTCCACCAGCTCTTTGGGCGCACCCGAATCTGCCTGGCGGGCACCTTGCTGTTTGCCTTTGACTTCATGCACTTTACCCAGACCCGCATTGCCACCATCGACACCTACGCAGTGTTCTTCCTGCTGCTGATGTACGACGCCATGGTGGCCTTTGTGAAGAGGGATCCTCTGACCGACAGCTGGAAGCGCCTGCTGCCTCCGCTGCTGGCCTGCGGGGTGTTCACCGGGTTGGGAGTGGCCTCCAAGTGGACGGCGGCCTACGGGGCCCTGGGGCTGGCAGTCCTGTTTTTTGGCAAGCTGCTGTGTGCCGGCCGGGAGGCCCGCCGCCGGGGAGAAGAGCTGCGGCCGATCTTGGTCCGTTTTGGCAAGTTGTGCGGCTGGTGCTGCCTGTTCTTCCTGGCTTTGCCTTTCGGCATCTACTTTGCCGCCTTTCTGCCGATCACCACCCTGCCGCACAATGTGGGAGATGTATGGGGAGCCTTCTGGAATTACCAGGTGACCATGTTTTCCTACCATTCCCAGCTGGTGGCCACCCACGCGTTTGCTTCCCCTTGGTACGAGTGGCCTCTGGATGTGCGCCCCATCTGGTATTTTGCCCATGACACCTCCCAGGGGTACAGCACCATTTCCGCCTTTGGCAACCCTCTGCTTTGGTGGGCGGGCCTGCCCGCCTTGGGGGCGGCGGCCTATTTCTGGAGCCGGGAGCGGTTTCGCTGGGCCGGCGTGGTGCTGGCAGGCTTTGGCAGCGTCTACCTGCCTTGGGTGCTGGTGCCCCGGCTCACCTTTATCTACCACTACTTCACGGCGGTGCCCTTCCTGGTGGTGGCCCTGTGCGGAGTTTTTTGGCTGCTGTCCCAACGGGGCCTCTTTACCCGGCGGCTCTCGTTCCCGGGAGGCTTGTCCTGCTCGGCTTCCACGTTGGCCCTCTGTGTGTTTGCAGCAGGCTGTCTGGTGCTGTTTGCGGTGTATTTCCCGGTGCTTTCCGGCGCCCCCACCACCCGGGAGTACGCCGATGCCTTGGAGCTGTTCGACAGCTGGTATTTCAGTTAAGAGAGGCGGAAGTTTTGGAGGCTCCTTGCGCTCGCCCTCCCATAGGCCTCAGCAAACGGGAACCAGCGGCCGGTGGGGCTGATTTCTGCCCCTCTCCGTCACGGCTGCCGCCATGTACCCTCCCTGGGTGAGGGAAGCGAGCGCTTAGTCTCCCTCCCGAAGGAAAACTGTCGCCCTCAGGCGAATGAGGACGTTCGGCGCGGCAGCCGTGGGTTTCGGGGCCGCCGGCCTCCCCCGTCCACTCCCCCGCTTGACACGGGCCAGCCTCTGTACTATAATGGGCACAATTTTAGCAAAAGGAGGTTTGCCCCATGCTCTGCAACGAGTTTGACCCCGATCGAAAAGCCTTGATCAACCCGGAAGAACATCTTTCGCCCATTCCCGGTTTCCCGGAGATTTGCATACTGGCTTTTTCCTCCCACATTGTGGAAAAGTGCCTGGAGCGCTACGGCGGAGAGCAGATTGCCCACGTGCTCTTCTGCACCGGCCCTGTACCCCTGTACCGGGTGGTTATGGAAGGCACCCCGGTGGTTTTGGGCATGCCTCACGTGGGCGCCCCTGCGGCCGTCAGCTTTATCGAGGAGGTCTGGCCCCTGGGTGGGAAATACTTTGTGTTCTTCGGCGCTGCCGGCGTGCTGGACCGGAACATCCCCCTCAACAGCTTCATTCTGCCCACGGCGGCGGTGCGGGACGAGGGGCTCTCCTACCACTATCTGCCCCCGGCGGAGGAGGTTGCACTGGACCCCGCCTGTGTGGAAGCTTGCCGGGGCGCTTTGGAATCCCTGGGCCTGCCCTTCACCCAGGGAAAAACCTGGACCACCGACGCCTTCTACCGGGAGACCCGGGGCAAAATGGAGCGCCGGAAAGCCCAGGGGTGCATCAGCGTGGAGATGGAGTGCGCTGCTCTGGCGGCAGTGGCTCAGTTCCGGGGGCTGCGGTTTGCCCAGTTCTTCTACACCACGGACAATCTGGACGGCCCCGTGTGGGACAACGGGGTGCTCCACCAAAAAGGCGCTTCCGTCACAGAGGAGTGCCTTGCCGCCGCCGTGGAAACCGGCCGCCGGCTGGCCCGCATTTCCCAGTAAAGGAGAGGATGTATTTTGGCAAAAATTGCCACCTTTTACGACCATATCCGGGACATTTCCCGGCAGGAGCAGATTTCCTTCATGGAGGCCCTTCAGCTGGCCAAGGACAAGGGGGTGGAGGCCCTGGAAGTCTCCGCCAACAATGTGTTGGGCCGGGAGGACGAGGTAGGCCAGGAGCTTGCCATGCTGGATTTGGACATTGCCAGTATTCCCGCCTATTTCGACTTTGGCCGGGACCCGGATGTGCAGCGCCAAGTAGCTCCCATTTTGGAGGCCGCCCAGTTTCTGGGGGTGGATAGGCTGCTGGTGATTCCCGGCTTTTTTGACCCGGAGGACTCCCCCCAGCAGCGGGAGGAGCAGACCCAGCGCATGGTGGAGGGGGTCAACCGTCTGGGGGAGCTGGGGGAGAGCTACGGCGTCTCCCTGGTCATGGAGGACTACGACAGTCCCCTGGCCCCCTTTTCCAACACGGCGGGGCTGCTCCGGTTTTTGCAGGGGTGTCCCAAGCTCTCCTGCGCCTTTGACGCGGGCAATTTCCTCTTTGCCGGAGAGGATTGGCGCCAGGCCTATCCCCAGTTGCGGGACCGGATTGCCCACGTGCATTTAAAGGACCGGGCCTTGGAGTCCCGCCGGGGAGAAGAGCCCCGGGAAGCCCTGGACGGCACGTTGCTGTACCCCGCCCCTGTAGGCGGCGGCGCCCTGGGCTTGGAGGAGCTGGTGGCCCAGCTGCTGCGGGACGGGTACGACGGGGTGTACACCCTGGAGCATTACGGGGCGGTTTCTGCTTGGGAATATCTGTCCCAATCGACGGAGTGGCTGCAAGAGCAGCTGTCCAGATGACAAAACTATCTTTATTTTTGGGAAGGAGAAGAGATCCATGACAAAGAGAGAACGTGTGTTGGCTGCCCTGCAAGGGAAGCCGGTGGACTGTGTGCCCGCAGGGTTTTCCCTGCATTTCCCCAAGGACAAAAATTCCGGCGAGGCTGGGGTGCAGGCCCATCTGACGTTTTTCCAGGAGACGGACACGGACCTTGTGAAAATCATGAACGAAAACCTGGTGCCGAACCAGGGCGCTATCCGGACGCCGGAGGATTGGGCCTGCATTGGCCCCATCACCCGGGAGACCCCTTTTATCCAGAAGCAGCTGGAGTTCACCAAGAAAATTTTGGACCGGTGCGATCCGGACGCCTATTCTTTGGGCACGCTCCACGGCATTACGGCTTCGGCCATCCACCCCATTGAGGCGGACTACGGCTACGACCCGGTGCGCACCTTGCTGACCGAGCATCTGCGGGCCAACAGCGCCCCGGTGCTGGACGCTATGAAGCGCATTGCCGATGGCATGTGCCAACTGGCTTGGGGCTATAAGGAGGCCGGCGTGGACGGCGTATATTACGCCGCTTTGGGGGCGGAAACCCGCTGGTTTACCGATGAGGAGTTCGACCGGTGGATTGCCCCCTTGGACAAGCTGATTCTTTCGGAGATCCAAAAGGCGGGGTGCCATGTGTTCCTGCACATCTGCAAGGACGGCCTGAACATGGAGCGCTACCGCTCTTACGGGGACTACTGCGACGTGGTGAACTGGGGCGTCTACGAGGTGCCCTATTCTCTGGAAGAGGGCAAGAAGCTGTTCCCCGGCAAAACCTTGATGGGCGGTCTTGCCAACCGCTCCGGCCCCCTGGTGGAAGGCACGCAGGAGGAGCTGGCTGCGGCTGTAGCCCAGGTGGTGGAGACCGCCGGCACCCAGGGCTTTATTTTGGGAGCGGACTGCACGCTGCCCACGGAGATCCCCACCCAGCGGATCCGGTGGGTGATGGAGGCCTTGCGGGCCCTGTAAACAACATAGGCAAACCAGGGGACTGCTGCGCGGGAAAGCGCCGCAGTCCCTTTTTGCTGGCAGCAAGGCGGAGGAAGATCTTGGTGCAGCCAAAGGGGCACGCTCCTTCTGAGGCTGCGCAAACCTTTCGCAGGCCGGCAGTGGGGAGAACTGTCTCCCGAAGAAGAAATTCTGGAAAAAGTTTCCCAGTTCCCCCTTCCCAGGGACGGGAAAAAGGAGTAAGATAGGAAAGGCTTTTTGCCAGGGAAACTTGTGAAAAGGGTGGGACAGAATGGCAGCAGAAAATGATTTGGGCAGGGATAAGGTGCGCTCTCTGGTGTGGCGCATTGCCATTCCCAGCATGCTGGGGCAGTTTGTCAGCGTGCTGTACAGCATTGTGGACCGGATCTACATTGGAAACATCCCCCAGGTGGGGGACGTGGCCTTAGCTGGAGTGGGCGTGTGCGGCCCTGTGGTGACCATGGTGGGTTCGGTAGCGGTTTTGGTGGGCGTAGGGGGCGCGCCCTTAGTGAGCATCCGCATGGGCGAGGGGGATCTGAAAGCCGCCAAGAAAGTGCTGGCCAACTGCTTTTTGCTGCTTGCAGTTTTTTCCGTGCTGCTTATAGGGGGCATTTTGCCCTTTCGGGAGCCCATGCTGCGGCTGTTTGGCGCCAGTGACGCCACCTATCCCTACGCGGAGGAGTACTTCACCGCCTATCTGTGGGGCACTTTCTTCGCTTTGGCCGCCAGCGGCCTAAACCAGTTCATCATCTGCCAGGGGTTTGCCAAGATCGGCATGGCCTCTGTGATGCTGGGCGCGGCCCTAAACATCGCCCTGGATCCGGTGTTTATCTTCGTTCTGGATATGGGTGTGCGGGGAGCGGCCATCGCCACGGTGCTCTCCCAGGCCGCCAGCGCCGCCTTTGTGATTGCCTTCCTGTTTGGCAAACGGGTACTGGTGCCCATTACATTTGGAGGCTATGACCTGCGGGTGATGGGCCGGGTGCTGGTCATGGGGTTTACCCCCTTTCTCATTGTGGCGGTGGACAACGTGATGATTATCGCCATGAACGCCATCTTGCAGCGCACCGGCGGCGCTGAGGGGGACATGCTGGTCACCTGCAACACCATTGTGCAGAGTTTCATGCTGGTGGTCACCATGCCTTTGGGAGGCATCAGCGGGGGAACCCAGGGAATTTTGGGCTACAACTACGGCGCCCGCCAGGTGGACCGGGTGCGCCAGGCTCAGAAGTACATTGTGGGCCTGTGCGTGGGGTATACGGCGCTTCTCTTTGTTTTGGCCCGGCTGGCAGGGCCCTTGTTTGTGGGGCTGTTTACCCAAGATCCCACCTTGGCCGGAGAGGCCTATGACGCCATCAAGGTCTGTACCTTGGCCATCGTCCCCCTGGGGGTGCAGTACGAGCTGGTGGACGGCTTTACAGGCATCGGCCAGGTGCGCTTGAGTTTGCCTTTATCCTTCTGGAGGAAGCTGGTGTACTTTGTAGCCATTTTTGCTTTGCCCGCCGCTTTCGGAGCCCGGGCCGCCTTTTACGCCGAACCCCTGTCCGACATTCTGGGCCCGGCGATGACCATTGTGGTGTACTGCCTCACCATGAAGAAGATTCTGCAGGAGCGCTCTGTGAAGCCTCATTCCCCTTCCCAAGTGCAGGAATAAAGCGCGAAGGCCCCGGTGTCCCGATCGGGATAGAAAAAGGACCGCCCTTTTGGACGGTCCTTTCCTTTTGGCTTCGTTTTTTACAGCAGGGTAATCACATGCCGGGGGCAGGCCTCCACACACTGCCCGCAGGCGGTGCATTTCTGGGGGTCCACTTTGGCCACGCCGTTTTCCACGGTGACAGCGCCGCAGGGGCAGGTGCGCACGCACTTGCCGCAGCCGATGCAGCCAATTTTGCACACAGCCATGGTGTCCTTGGCCTTATCGCAGTTGGAGCACCGCACCACGGCCTGCTTTCTCCGGGGCACCAGGGAGAGGATCCCCTTGGGGCAGGCGGCCACGCATTTGGAACAGCCTCTGCATTGCTCCGGGTCCACTTGGGCCAGGCCGTTGCAGATTTGAATGGCTCCATATTCGCAGGCCTGCTGGCAGTCTCCCAACCCCATGCAGCCGTACCGGCAGGAGGTAATCCCCCCCATGAGCTGAGCCGCAGCCGCGCAGCTTTGCAAGCCGTCGTAGAGCATTTTGTCCGTGGTGTTGTCGTAGCTGCCCAGGCAGTGAACCAGGGCAGTTTTGGCTTCCACTTGCACGTCGCCGGCGCCTAAAATTTCCCCGCACCTCCGGGCCACTTCTGCCCCGCCGGGGGAGCAAAGGCCCGGCTGGGCCTCGCCCTTGGCCATGGCCGCCGCATAGCCCGGGCAGCCGGAAAAGCCGCAGGCGCCGCAGTTGGCCCCAGGCAGGACTTCCTCTAAGGCCTCGGCTTTTTCGTCTTTGGGCACGGCCATGACGATGGAGGCCACCGCCAAAATCACACCGGCCAGCAGGCCGATGATGCCCACAATCAAAATGGGAGTGAGTATTTCCATAGTTGCGTCCTCCCTTTACAGCAGATTGTCGACCACGCCGTTAAAGCCCAAAAAGCTCACAGCCACCAGGCTGGCGGCTACCAACGTGATGGGCAGGCCTTTGAAGGTCTCGGGAATGTCGCAGTTTTCCAGGCGCTCCCGCACGCCGGCGAACAGCACCATAGCCACCAAAAAGCCCACGCCGGAGCCGAAGGCGTTTACCAGGGATTGGAGATAGCCAAAGGAGGGATCCTCCGCGCCCTTTTCCAGCACCAGCATGGTCACGCCCAGCACGGCGCAGTTGGTGGTGATCAGGGGCAGATAGATGCCCAAGGCGTTGTACAGAGGGGGCATGTATTTGCGCAGGGCCGTTTCCAGCAGCTGCACCAAAGCGGCGATCACCAGGATGAACACAATGGTCTGCAAATAGCCCAAGCCGTTGGGCACCAGCAGGTAGGTGTACAGGGGCCAGGTTACGGCGGTGGAGATGACCATCACCACGGTGACGGCGCAGCTCATGCCCACAGCGGTGTCCAATTTCTTGGAGACCCCCAGGAAGGGACAGATGCCCAGAAATTTATTGAGGATGTAGTTTTCCGTCAGGATGGCCGCCAGGAAGATGGCCACCAGGGATTTAATGGTTTGTGCATCCATCAGCGAGCCGCCTCCTTTCCGTTGTCTTTCTCACTGAGCTTGGAGCAGGAAGCCGCCAGAGGACAGTGGGCGCAGCCTGTGGATTCCGGGGCCTTGCCCTCTGCGGAGAGCTTGCCCGCCAAAGCCACCAGCATGCCGAACACGAAGAATCCGCCGGGAGGCAGCAGGAAGATGATAATGGGCTCCATAAAGTGGGAGAGAATGGGAATGCCAAACACCGTGCCGGCGCCCAGCAGCTCTCGGATAATGCCCATGGCCAGCAACGTGGCGGTAAAGCCCACGCCCATGCCCAGACCATCCAACAGGGAGGGGAGCACCTTGTTTTTGCTGGCGAACATCTCCGCCCGGCCCAGAATGATGCAGTTGACCACGATCAGGGGCAGGAACACCCCCAAAGCGTCGTCCAAGGCGGGGGAGAAAGCCTGAATGAACAGCTGCACAATGGTCACAAACCCAGCCACAATGGTGATGAAGGCGGGGATGCGCACTTTGTCGGGGATCACCTTCCGCAAAAGGGAGATCACCCCGTTGGAGCACACCAGCACAAAGGTGGTGGCGGCGCCCATGCCGATGGCGTTGGAGGCCGCGGTGGTCACCGCCAAGGTGGCGCAGCAGCCCAGCACCAGCCGCAGCACCGGGTTTTCCTTGACGATGCCCTTGGTAAATTCATGCAGCAGGCCGTTCTTCTTCTTTTCCACGGTTACGCGCCTCCTTTCACAGCATAGAATTGGGCAATGGCTTGGTTGACCGCATCGGTCACCGCCGAAGAGGTGATGGTGGCCCCGGTCATGGCTTCAATCTGTCCCTCGCCCGGGGTTTGGTATTTGATCACTGAGAGGCCGCCTTCGGGGGCCGGCTGGAGATACTGGTTTAAGAAGTCGGGCTTTTCCGCGTTGGCGCCCAGGCCCGGAGTCTCGTCGTGGGAGAGGATTACCACACCGGTGATGGTGCCCTCCACGTCGATGCCGGTCATGACGGACACTGTGCCGCCGTAGCCGCTGGCGCCGGTCTCAAACACGTAGCCCACGGTCTCGCCTCCGGCAGAGCCGGTGTAGTAGGCGCCGCCCTCCTGGCTTTCAAAGGTGTCTGCAGCGGGAAGAACCACCTTGCGGGATTCCTCTGCAGTCTGCAGCGCCTGCTGGGCGATGCGGTCCTCGGTGAGCAAGTTGGTGCCGGCCAAAGCGGCGGAGACCACCACGCAGATGATAAACAACACCGCGGTGGGTTTGAGGATTTCCCGAAAGTCAAGTTTCATCCTGGGCCGCCCCCTTTCTGGCACGCCGCTGCCGCAGAGCCCCAAAGGGACGGGGTTTGACAGCCCGCTCAATCAGCGGGGTGAGGATGTTCATCAAGATGATGGAGTAGGAAACGCCCTCCGGCAGGGAGCCGAACTCCCGGATGACCATGGTCAAAGCGCCGCAGCCGATGGCGAAGAGCACCCGGCCCCAGAAATACAGGGGGCTGGTGGTGTAATCTGTAGCCATGAAGAAGGCCCCCAGCAGCAGGCCGCCGGAGAGCAGGTCAAACAGGGGGTCACGGCCGAACAGGGCGGAGAACACCGCCGCCGTGGCCAAATAGGTCACGGGGATCACCGGGGAGATCACCCGCCGGGCGATCAGATAGATGCCTCCCAGCAGAATGGCCAGGGCGCAGGTCTCGCCTAAGCAGCCGGCGTTGTTGCCCAAAAACAGGTCTATGTAGGAGGGCAATGCCTCTCCCGTGCCCTCCTTTAGAATGCCCAAAGGGGTGGCGGTGGTGATGGCGTCGGCCGTGGCGGTGTAGTCAAAGGGCTGCACCCAGTGGGTCATCCGAGAGGGGAAGGAGTTCAGCAGGATGATCCGGGCGGTCAGGGCGGGGTTTACAAAATTCTGCCCAATGCCGCCGAACATCTGCTTGACCACCACAATGGCCACCACGCCGCCGAAGACGGCGATGAAGGGGCTGATGGTTACAGGCAGGTTCAGCGCCAGCAAAATGCCGGTGACCACGCAGCTTAAATCCCCTACGGTTTGGGGGCGCTTCATGGCCTTGCGGCACAGGTATTCACTGAGGATACAGGTGGCCACGCAGGTGAGAATTACCACCGCTGCCCGGGGCCCGAACAAGATCACAGAGGCGATCATAGCCGGAGTCAGGGCGATGATCACATCCAGCATAATGGTTTGTGTGGTCTTCCCGCCCTGCAAGTGAGGGGAAGAGGAGACGATGAGCTTTTCCATTTATTTCTTCCCTCCCTGTTTTTTAACAATGCTTTTGCCCAGGCGGATGGCCTGCACCAGGCGCCGGCCTGCCGGGCAGGCGTAGGCGCAGCAGCCGCACTCCATGCAGGTCATGACATGGAGGGACTGCAGGGCCTCCGGGTCTTTGCGCTGGGCTGCCTGTTCCAGTTTTGTGGGCATCAGGCTCATGGGACAGGCGGCCACGCACCGTCCGCAGCGAATGCAGGCGGTGGGTTCCCGCAGCAGGGCGTCCTGAGCGGCAAAGGCCAAGATGGCGTTGTTCTGTTTGAGAATGGGCAGCTCATCGCTGGTAATGGCCACGCCCATCATAGGGCCGCCCATGAGCAGTTTTTTGGGCTCAGCCTTATAGCCGCCGCAGAAGGCCACCACGTCTTTGATGGGGGTGCCCACCGGGACAATCACGTTCTGCGGGTGGGCGATGGCGGAGCCGTCTATGGTCACCCGCTTCTGCGTCAGGGGCATACCGGTGCGCAGGTAACTGGCCAAAAAGGAAACGGACCCGATGTTCATCACCAGGCACCCCACATCAGCGGGGAGTTTCCCCTCCGGCACCTTCCGGCCGGTACAGGCCTGCACCAGCACCTTTTCCGCCCCCTGGGGGTAACGGCTTTTCAAGGGGAGCACCCGCACTTGGTTGAGGGGGTCCCGGGTGGGGTCGTCTGCAATCTCCGTAAGTTTTTGGATCACGTCGGGCTTGTTGTTTTCCACCGCCAGAATCACCCGGTGCACGCCCAGGATCTCCTTGATCTTGTACACGCCCTCCAGCACGTTGCGGCCGTTTTCCAGGGCCTCCCGGTGGTCGGAGGTCACATAGGGCTCGCATTCGGCCACGTTGACCAGCAAGGTGTCAATGGTTTTGCCTTCGGGTACGTTCAGCTTCACGTGGGCAGGAAAACCCGCGCCGCCCAAACCCACCAGGCCGGACCGTCGGGCAGCTTGGGCCAGGCCCTCCTTGGTGGTCACAGGAGGCGGCGGTGCAATGGACGGGTCTTTCTCCATTTTTCCGTCGGATTCCACCACCACAGCTTGGGTGGTTTGACCGCCGGTGAGCATCACCTGGGTGATTTCTGTCACGGTGCCGGAAACCGAGGCGTGCACAGGGGCGCTGACAGTAGCCTGGCTGTCGCCCACCACCGTGCCCACAAACACGTGGTCCCCTTTTTTCACAGTGGGCACACAGGGTGCGCCGATGTGTTGCTGCATAGGTAAAACAACCCGTTCCGGCGGCGGCAGAACGGCGGAGGGGATGTCCCAGGTGTTCTTGTGGTGGGACACCGCCGCGCCGCCATGGGTGCGGAAGGGGTGTTTTGGAAACTCCAACTCCATAAGCTTCATTCCAACCTTTCGTATGGTTCGGAGCCCATGCCCCCAGAGCTGGGGCAAATGGCTCCACGGTTCATTGTAGCGGAAAAAGAGGGAACTTGCAAGATAAATAAAAAAATGTCAAAGAGGAAACGGCGAAATGGAGAATGGCACTAAAACAGGGGCGGCACCTATTTCGCCTTGTCTTTGCCGCTGAGGCGTTCTTCATGGAACCAGCCGGAAAGGAAAAAGAAAAGGGAAGGGGCGGTCAACCCCTTTCCCTATGTAGAGGTATGCTTGGCAAAAAGTCAGGAGCCGGCGGAGAGCTTTTCTCTCTCCTTGCGCACCATTTCCCGCCAGATGGTCAGTAGCATGGTGATGTAGCAAGCGCCGCCGCCAATAAAGTTGGAGATAGGCTCCGCCAAAAATACCCCGTTGACCCCCAGCCCGAACAGATGGGGCAGCAGCAGAGTCAGGGGCGTGACGATGATCACCTTCCGGAACAGGGAGAAGAACACCGCCTGTTTGGAGCGGCCCAAGGCCACCGCCGCGCTCTGCCCGGCCATTTGCAGGCTCATCATGAAAAAGCCGAAGAAGTAGATGTGCATGGCGGGCACCGCTGCTTCCCGCAGGGCTTCTTCTCCGGAAAACAGACCAATAAAAAACCGGGGAAAGAGAAACAGCAGCAGCCACACCAGGGTGGTGTACACCACACAGACCACGGTGATGAACTGGATGCCGGTGCGCACCCGCTTGTACTCCTGAGCCCCGTAGTTAAAGCCAATCACCGGCTGGCCTGCGCTGGTCATGCCGTTGATGGGGGTGGAGACCACCTCCCGCACCGAGTTGAGAATGGTCATCACCCCCACGTACAAATCTCCCCCAAAGGCCTGCAGGGTGGAGTTGCAGGCCACCTGCACAATGGAGTTGGTGATGGCCATGACAAAGCTGGAAAACCCCAAGGAGACAATCTGCCACACCAGCTTCAGGCGCAGTTTTACATAGGGCCATTCCAGACGGAGGATGGCCTTTTTCCCCCGCAGAAAGGAAAAGGCCCACAGTGCCGAAAAAAACTGGGAGATAATGGTGGCCAAAGCCGCCCCCTGCACCCCCATGTCAAACACAAAGATGAAGAGGGGGTCTAAAACAATATTGGTCACCGCCCCGATCAGTACGGTCATCATGCCTTTGCGGCCAAAGCCTTGGGCATTGATAAAGGGGTTCAGCCCCAGGCTGATCATCACAAAAATGCTGCCGCACAGGTAGATGGTCAGATACCCGTCCGCATAGGGGTAGGTGGTGTCGCTGGCGCCAAAGGCGTAGAGCAGCGGTTTCTTAATCAGCAGAAGAACCACAGTCAGCACCACGCCTGTGCCTACCAGCAGGGCGAAGGTGTTGCCCAGAATCTCTTTGGCCTTGTCTGTGTTTCCCCGGCCCCGCTCCATGGAGAACAGAGGGGAGCCGCCCATGCCGAACAGGTTGGCGAAAGCGGTGACCATGGAGAGAATGGGGAAAGTCAGCCCCAGGCCGGTCAGAGCGTTGCCGGCAGCATCGGGCAGCCGGCCGATGTACATCCGGTCCACCACGCTGTAGAGCACGTTGATCAGCTGGGCCACGGTCATAGGCAGAGCCAAGCGCAGGATGTTGCCCGCCACGCTGCCCTTGGAAAAATCACTGGTAGAAGAGGAAACTGCCTGCATAGGGTAGGGTCCCGTCCTTTCTGTAGAGATTGGTTGAATCTGCAACTACCTCTCTATTGTACAAAAAGTGGGCGGAACTTGCAAGGGCGTGTCCCGCTCTTCCTTGCCCGGGTGGGAAGCGGTCCCAAAAACGAAGGCGCCGCTCCCACAGAATTTTAAAAAAATGGCAGAGAAGCTCTCACTTTTTGGAGAAGTGTACCAGGATTCTTTGGAAGAATCCGGCAGCCGGCGGAAATCTCGGTGCCCGTGCAATTCAGGGCTTTTCAAAGCCACTGTTTGGTGGTATAATAAATCGGTTATTCGTGAGATGATCTGTGTGAAACCGGGGTTGGCTCAGGCGCCGCCCCCTGAGAGAAGGATTTGCACTTTTCCTTGAGAGAGAAAGGAACGGTTGAAAGAATGGGTACGAGAGAAGATTTGCGCAACGTGGCCATCATTGCCCACGTAGATCACGGCAAGACCACCTTGGTGGACCAGCTGCTGCGGCAGAGCGGCGTGTTCCGGGCCAACGAAGCGGTGGCGGAGCGCGTCATGGATTCCGGGGACTTGGAGCGGGAGCGTGGCATCACTATCCTCTCTAAGAACACGGCTGTGCTGTATAACGACGTAAAGATCAACATTGTGGACACTCCCGGCCACGCCGACTTTGGCGGCGAGGTGGAGCGGGTTCTGCAAATGGTGGATGGGGTGCTGCTGCTGGTGGACGCCTTTGAAGGCTGCATGCCCCAAACCCGCTTTGTTTTGAAAAAGGCTTTGGCCCTGGGGAAAAAGCCCCTGGTGGTCCTGAATAAAATCGACCGGCCCGGCGCCCGCCCTGCGGAAGTGGTGGACGAGGTGCTGGACCTGTTCATCGAGCTGGGGGCCAACGACGACCAGTTGGACTTCCCTGTGTGTTACGCCTCCGCCCGGGAGGGCACTGCCACGTTGGATCCGGATGTGCCTGGCACAGACATGACCCCCCTCTTTGAGATGATCCTCCGGGAGGTGCCTGCGCCCCAGGGAGATTTGGAGGGCCCCACCCAGGTGCTGTTCTCCAACATCGATTACGACGACTATGTGGGCCGTATCGGCATTGGCCGGGTGGAGCGAGGCAGCCTCAAAGTGGGTCAAACCGTCACCATCTGCGGCGGCGCGGAGGACCACCGGCAAAACGCCCGCATCACCAAGCTGTACCAGTTTGAGGGGCTCAAGCGGGTGGAGCACGAATCCGCCTCTTTGGGGGACATCATTGCCGTGTCCGGCATTGCAGATTTGAACATCGGCCAGACTGCCTGCGCCACCGACTGCGTGGAGCCCCTGCCCTTTGTGAAGATCGACGAGCCCACGGTGTCCATGCTGTTCATGGTGAACAACTCCCCCTTTGCCGGACGGGAAGGAAAGTACGTCACCTCCCGGAACCTGCGGGACCGGCTCTTCAAAGAGGTGGAGACCAACGTGGCCATGCGGGTGGAGGAGACAGACTCCGCCGACACCTACAAGGTTTCCGGCCGTGGGGAACTGCACCTTTCCATCTTGATCGAGCAGATGCGCCGCCAGGGGTACGAGTTCCAGGTGAGCCGTCCCAGCGTCATCTATAAGCAGGACAAAGAGGGCCATCGCCTGGAGCCCATGGAGCTGCTGATGATCGAGGTGCCCGACAACTATGTGGGCGCGGTTATGGAGAAGATCGGCTCCCGGAAGGCGGAGCTTTTGAATATGGGCTCCCGGGAGAGCGGCACCACCCATTTGGAGTTTAAGATTCCCGCTCGGGGCCTGATGGGCTACCGGTCGGAGTTTTTGACCGACACCAACGGCAACGGCATCATGAACCACGTGTTCGACTCCTACGAGCCCTACAAAGGGGACATTCAGCAGCGGGTGCAGGGGTCTATCATCGCCCATGAGACGGGAGAGTCCACCGCCTATGGTCTGTTCTACGCTCAGGACCGGGGCCGGCTGTTCATCGGACCTGGTGTGGACGTGTACGAAGGTATGGTGGTAGGCGCCAATCCGAAAAACGAGGACATCACCGTCAACGTGTGCAAGAAAAAACACGCCACCAACACCCGTGCCTCCGGCAGCGACGACGCCCTGAAGCTGGTGCCCCACTCTCAGCTGAGCCTGGAGCAGTGCCTGGAGTTTATCGCCGACGACGAGCTGGTGGAAGTCACCCCCAAAAGCATCCGCATGCGCAAGCGCATCCTCTCCAAGGAACTGCGCATGAAGCAGGCCAGCAAGAAAAAATAATCCGCGGGTGCGTGGCCGGCCCGCGGCCGGGCAGGACGAGCCGCCTTCTTGCCTGCGGCAAGGGCGGGGGTTGAGACCCATCGGCTAGGCGAAAACACGCGAACGCGAGGAAACGATTCACACGCCCGAGCGATAGCGAGCGGCCCAAAGCGCGAAGAAAAGTTCTTTGCCAAGCTTTCTTTCAAGAAAGCGGGGCGGAAAGGAGGCCTCCGGTTGGACATTGTCATTTTAGACCTGGAGTGGAACGGCACCTACAGCCGGCGGCTGAAGGGCTATATTAACGAAATTATTGAGTTTGGGGCGGTAAAATGCGGCCCCGATCTTTCGGAGAAGGATACCTTTTCCTGTTTTGTGCGGCCTCAGGTGGGCAAGCATATCAGCTCGACCATCTCCCACTTGACCAGCATTACCGATGAGAACCTGACAGGGGGCGTCACCTTCATGCAGGCGGTGAGCCGCTTTAAGCGCTGGGCCGGGGATTGCGTGCTGATGACCT
The DNA here is from genome assembly GCA_904374805.1 of uncultured Neglectibacter sp. Lineage (GTDB taxonomy): Bacteria > Bacillota > Clostridia > Oscillospirales > Acutalibacteraceae > Acutalibacter > Acutalibacter pullicola. The sequence goes on along the minus strand of CAJFEW010000001.1, from coordinate 14,323 downwards.
GGGGGACCTCGGATATTCTGACCCTCATTGAGAACTGCCGGTATTTCAGCGGCGACGAGCATGTGCCCTTCCTTTCCCGTTACTGCGATTTGCAGCTGTACACCCAGGACCGCATGGCTTTGGGACGGCGGGAACAGGTGGGGCTGGCCCGGGCGGCGGAGCTTTTGGGCCTGGACCTGACAGGGATGGACCACCACCGCGCCTTGGACGACAGCCGCATGACCCTGGCGGTGCTGCGCCGGGTGTACGATCCCACGGAAATCCGCGCCTATGTGGAAAGCTGCGGACCGGAATTTTACCGGCGCATCACCTTTAAAACCACCTATATCTGCGATCTGCACAGCCCTCTGGTGGAGAAGAACCACCTGCGGTTCCCCTGTCCCAAGTGCGGGGCGGAAAGCCGCCGCCTGGGCCGCTGGACTGTGAAAAACAAAAGCTTTCGGGCGGACTTCCGGTGCACCAGCTGCGGGCACCTGTTCGCCGGAAGGCTGACCATCAAACAGAAATATGAGGGACTCACCGTGAACAAGAAAACCTTTCCTCTGCCTGATATTGAAGCGCCCCGGCAGGCCGTGGCCGGTCCCGTGGGCAATATGGAACTCTCCCTGCCCCAGGGAGTGGGGGTGCTGCGGTTTGCCGCTTGGCAGAATCTGCCGGGCGTCAACCACGCGTTTACCACCCGGATCGGCGGGGTGAGCCAAAAGGAGTTTGCCTCCATGAACGTGGGTTTCGGCCGGGGAGACGAAGAGGAGCACGTGGTGGAAAACTACCGCCGCTTCTGCGCCGCTGCAGGCTTTGACCCGGAGTCCCTGGTGTGCGGCGCCCAGGACCACCATATCCACATTCGCCGGGTGGGCGTCGCCCAGCGGGGCGTGGGCATCTGGAAAGAAAAGGACATGGAATCCATCGACGGCCTGTGCACCAACGACCCTGGGGTCACCTTGGTGATCTACTGCGCCGACTGTGTGCCCCTGTACTTTGTGGATCCGGAACACCGGGCCATTGGATTGGCCCATGCCGGCTGGCGGGGCACGGCGGCGGGTATGGCGCAGGCCATGGTGGAGCGCATGGGGCAGGAGTTTGGCACCCGGCCGGAACGCTTGCAGGTGGCCATTGGGCCCTCCATCGGCAAGGAGTGCTTTGAAGTGGATGAGCCGGTGGCCCTGGAGTTTCAAAAACTGCCCCAGGCGGAGCGCTTTGTCACAGGACCCCAGCGGGAAAAATACCATGTGGACCTGTGGGAGTGCAACCGGCAGTTCCTGCTGGCGGCGGGCGTGCAGCCGGAACATATCACTGTGGGCCAGGTGTGCACCATGTGCGAGAGCGACCTGCTTTTCTCCCACCGGAAAACCCGGGGCCAGCGGGGCAGCAACTGCGCCATGCTGTCCCTAAAGGAGGAAGTTCTGTGATTGCCGCCTGCCGCCTGTGCCCCCGAAACTGCGGCGTCCCCCGAGGAGAGAGGGGAGAGGGCCGGTGCGGCCAAGGAGAGCGGGTGCACATTGCCCGGGCGGACCTGCACTTTTGGGAAGAGCCGCCCATCAGCGGAGAGAAAGGTTCCGGCGCGGTGTTTTTCACAGGTTGCCCCCTGGGCTGTGTCTTCTGCCAAAACGGGACCATCAGCCACGGAGGGTATGGGGGCAAAGAGCTGACGCCCCAGCAGCTCAGCGATGTGTTCTTTTCCTTGGTGGAACGGGGCGCCCACAACATCAACCTGGTGACCCCGACCCACTTTGTGCCCCAAATCCGGCAGGCTCTGCTGTGGAGGAAGCTGCCGGTGCCGGTGGTGTACAACACCTCCGGGTACGAGCGGGTGGAGACCCTGCGCTCCCTGGAAGGTTTGGTGGACATCTACCTGCCCGACTACAAATACGACGACCCGGCCCTGGCCCAAGCCCTCTCCCAAGCGGCGGACTATCCCGCTGTAGCCCGGGCCGCCATAGGAGAGATGGTCCGTCAGGTGGGGGCCCCGGTCTACGGGGAGGACGGTATGATGAAGCGGGGGGTGCTCATTCGCCACCTGGTTTTGCCCGGCCATACCAGAAACTCCCTGGCCTGTCTGCAGCGGATACAACAGGAGTTTCCCGGCATTCCTGTCAGCTTAATGGCCCAGTACACCCCCTGCGGTTCCCTGGAGGACTTCCCGGAACTGCAGCGTCCCCTCACCGCTCGGGAGCAGGCCAAGGTGGAAGACGCCCTGTTCGACCTGGGGCTGGAGGGGTTCACCCAAGAACGCCGGGCCAAAGGGACCCGCTATATTCCAGATTGGAATTTGTAAGCGTTGCGTGTGGGGAGGAAACCGCCGGTTTCTTCCCTGTTTTATTTTCATAAACGGAGGGGACTCTATGCTTTCTTTACGACTGTGTTCTTCCCTGGAAAAAATCTTTCTGGAGGGGCCGATTCCCTCCCACCCTTGGGAAAAAGCTTCCTGTTTGGGCGGGGAGGAATTTTCCTTCCAAGCGATGGTGCAAAAGGACGGCTGGGGGGCCTCGTCTGTGCAGGTGACTGTCGACTCCCCTCTTGCCTCGGAGATCACTCTGTTTCAGGTGGGGCAGGTGCCCTGTGCTCTGCCCGCCTATCCCACCCGGCTGGATGAGGACTACCTGACCAGCCGGCCAGGCCTGTTCCCCGATCCCTTGCTTCCTTTGGAAGGGGATCGGGTGGAGGTCAGCTCTTTTTATCCCACGGTGCTGTGGGTGAGCGTGCAGGTTCCCCCAGAGTTTCCCGGCGGGGTGTACCCGATTTCCCTGCAGCTTTCCTGCCAAGGGGAGCAGGCGGAGGCCACCTTCTCCCTGCAGGTGGTGGAGCTGGACCTGCCGCCTCAAAGGCTGCGCTACACCCAGTGGATCCACGGGGATTGCCTGGCGGATTATTACGGGGTGCCGATCTATAGCGAGGCCCATTGGAACCTGTGGGAAGCCTATTTGAAAGCTGCTGTGCAGGAGGGCGTCAACACGGTGCTCACCCCTCTTTTCACCCCGCCTTTGGACACGGAGCCGGGCACAGAGCGGCCCTGTGTGCAGCTGGTAGAGGTGGACAAGGAGGGGGATGCCTACCGCTTCTCCTTTGCCCGGCTGGAGCGGTTTCTGCAGATGGCCCAGGGATGCGGGGTGCGCTGCTTTGAAATGTCTCACCTGTTTACCCAGTGGGGGGCTGCCTTTGCCCCGGCCATATATGGGGTGGAGCACGGGGTGAGGCGGCGTCTGTTCGGCTGGGACACCTCTGCCGTCTCCCAGGAATACCAGAGCTTTTTGCGGCAGTTTTTGCCGGCTTTGGTGGCGTTTTTGGAGGAGAAGGGCCTCGCCGGCCAGGTGATGTTCCACCTGTCCGATGAGCCGTCGCCGGAGCACCTGGAGTCCTACAGCAGGGCCAAGGCTCTGATCAAACCCTTTTTGGGAGACTTTCCCCTGTACGACGCCCTGTCGGACCCGGCCTATTACGACAGCGGTCTGGTGGAGCATCCGGTGGCGGCCACAGACCACATCGATCCTTTTTTGGAACGGCAGGTTCCAGGCCTGTGGGCCTACACCTGCTGCGGCCAGTGCGTGGACGTGGGCAACCGCTTTTTGGCCATGCCTTCCGCCCGCAACCGCATTGTGGGCTGGCAGCTGTACAAGTACCGTTTGGCCGGATTTCTTCACTGGGGCAACAACTTTTGGTACAGCCAAAATTCCCGGCAAAAGCTGGATCCCTGGCGGGTTACGGATGGAGGCGGGGCTTTCCCGGGAGGCGATCCCTTCTCTGTCTACCCGGGGAAGGCGGGGCCGGTGAAATCTCTGCGCATGAAGGTGTTCCACCAGGGGCTGCAGGACCTGCGTGCCCTGGAACTGGCTGAAACCCGCTTAGGCTGCGACGTGGGCAGCCAAGTGCTGCCCGGTTACGCGTCCATGACCTTCTCCCAGTATCCCCGCCAGGGGGAAACCCTTCTGGCCGCCCGGGAGAAGCTGCAGGAGCTTTTGCAAAAGACTCTGTAACGCCACATTTTTCCTTACCATGCTTGCTGGGGTTTTCCTGGGAGAAAGCCCACAGAAAGGAGTGTTTTCCATGATCCATCAACTGTTTGATTTTATCCAATGCTCTCCAACCGCCAGCCACACGGCAGCCACCGTGCGGGCCATGCTGGTCCAGGCGGGATTTACCGAATTGCTGGAGACCGACCCTTGGTCTCTGGAGCCCGGAGGCAAGTACTTTACCACCCGGGGCATGAGCGCTTTGATGGCCTTCCAAGTGCCCAAAGGGGACTTCCACGGTTTTTCTGTGGTGGCTCCCCACGGGGATTCCCCCTGCTTTAAGATCAAGGAGAATCCGGAACTGCGGGTGGACGGCCAGTACACCAAGCTGAACACCGAGGTCTATGGGGGCACGCCCTTGGCCCTGTGGATAGACCGGCCTCTTTCTGTTGCCGGGCGCCTGGCTGTCTCCACCGAAGACGGGGTGAAAGGCGTTTTGGTGGATTTGCACCGGGACTTGCTCACCATCCCCGGGGTGGCCATCCATATGAACCGGACCGTGAACGAAGGGGTTAAACTGGACCCTCAGAAGGACACGCTGCCTCTGCTGGGCGGCAGCGAAGCCGACCTGAAGGGTCTGGTGGCCCAGGCGGCAGGCGTGGGGCCGGAGGAGATCCTCTCCTGGGATCTGTACCTGTACAGCCGGGAGCCCGGGCGGGTGTTCGGCGCGCAAGGAGAGTTTATTGCCGCCCCCCGGCTGGACGACCTGGAGTGCGTGTTTGCCGGGACAAAGGCCTTTTTGGCCGCCAACAATCCGGAAAACGTCACCGTGCTGGCCCTGTTCGAAAACGAGGAGATCGGCAGTTTGACCCGGCAGGGCGCCTGTTCCCCCTTCCTCAAGGAGGTGCTCCATCGGATCTGCCTGTCCTTGGGCCGGAGCGAAGAGGAGGAGCTGCGAGCCATTGCCCAGGGCTTTATGCTCTCGGCGGACAACGCCCACGCAGTCCATCCGGACAGCCCAGAAAAGTCCGACCCTACCAACCGGTGCTACTTGAATGGGGGCGTGGTGGTCAAGCACAGCCCCCGCTACGCCAGCGACGCCCTGACAGCTGGAATTTTCCAGAAGATCTGTCAGAAGGCTGGGGTGCCGGTGCAGGTGTATTACAACAACTCCAAAATTCCCGGAGGCGGCACTTTGGGCAACGCCTCGGGGGCCCAAGTGGCCCTGCCCACAGTGGACATCGGCCTGCCGCAGCTCTCCATGCATTCCCCCTACGAGACAGCGGGGGCCAAGGACCTGGACTATATGGTGTGGGCCATGAAAGCGTTCTATGAAAGCGTTTTGGTGCAGACCGGGCGGGATGTGTACAGCTTGCGCTGAGCCGTTCCTTAGCAGGCAAAAAAGGGCAATTTTAAGAGGGTTTCACTAATTTTTACAGTGTATACTCTGGTTTAGCCTTCTGTTTTTTACAAGAAAATAGGGAATTTCCCCCGAAAAAGGCTTTTCTTTTTCGGGGGAATGTTTTATACTGGTAGGAGAAGATTGACCGGAATAAAATCCGAAGCAAGGAGGAACGTGTATGCTGCATGGCAAGCCAGAAAAGGACTGGGCCCAGAGCACTGTGTTCTATCAGATCTATCCCATGGGGTTTTGCGGGGCGCCCTTTGCAAACGATGGGGTGATGAAAAACCGCATCCAAAAGGTGAAGGAGTGGATTCCCCACCTGGAGAAGCTGGGCATAGGGGCCCTCTATTTCTCTCCGGTGTTTGAGTCGGACACTCACGGCTACGACACCCGGGATTATAGGAAAATCGACTGCCGCTTGGGCACCAATCAGGAGTTCAAAGAGGTCTGCGACGCCCTTCACGAAGCGGGCATCCGGGTGGTGCTGGACGGGGTGTTTAACCATGTGGGCCGGGGCTTCTGGGCCTTCCAGGATGTGAAGGAAAAGGGAGAGGCCTCCCCCTATAAGGACTGGTTCCACATCAATTTCGGAGGCAACAGCGGCTATAACGACGGCTTCTGGTACGAGGGCTGGGAGGGCCACTTTGAGCTTGTCAAGCTGAACCTGCAAAATCCTGCGGTGGTGGACTATCTGCTGGACTGTGTGGGCTTTTGGATGGAGGAGTTCGGCATTGACGGCCTGCGGCTGGACGTGGCCTACCTGCTGGACGAGAACTTTATGCGCCGCCTGCACAGCTACGTGCGGCAGCGGGACGAGGGCTTCTTCCTCTTGGGAGAGATGATCCACGGGGACTACAAGCGCATCGTCAACCCGGACATGCTGGACAGCGCCACCAACTACGAGTGCTATAAGGGGTTGTACTCCGCTTTCAATTCTTTGAACCTGTTTGAGATCGCCCACTCCCTGGCCCGTCAGTTCGGTCCGGAGCCCTGGACCCTCTACAAGGGCATGCACCTGTTCTCCTTCTGCGACAACCACGACGTGACCCGCATTGCCAGCATCCTCCAGGATAAGAAGCAAATCAACGCCCTGTACGCCGTGCTGTTCTGCATGCCGGGCATCCCCTGTGTGTACTACGGCAGCGAGTGGGGGGCAGAAGGCGAAAAGCACCAGGGCGACCCCGCTTTGCGCCCCTGCTTTGAACAGCCCCTGGAAAACGGCCTGACGGAATTTCTGGGCAAACTCAGCCGCATCAAGAGCAGCTGCGTGGCCTTGCGGGACGGGGATTTCCAGAACCTGACCCTGCGGAACAAGCAGTGGATTTTCGTGCGCCAGTGCCCGGCGCAGACCGTCATTGTGGCGGTGAACGCCGAGGAGAACCCCTGCCAAATGGAGTGTGCCTATAACGGCCCCACAGTGGAGCTGCTCACCGGGGAAAAAACGGATTTGCACGGCACCGTGGAGCTTCCCGGCTATGGGGTGAAGATCTATAAAATGGGCGGCTGACCACGCCGGAGGCGAGTAAAAGTTTTTGGTCCAGCTTTTTTCAAAAAGCTGGCGGGGTGTGGGGCGGCGCCCCACGACCTAAAAGCAACGCCATGCGTTGCAACAAAAGAAACCAGGGACAAGGCCGCATGCGCCCGCAGGGCGATAGGCCGCCGTCCCGGCCCAGTTGGCAGCAAGTTACCCCATCAAACACAAGAAAATCCCCCAAGCAGCCGCTTGGGGGATTTTTTGAAGGTTTACGGGTTGTTGCCGTGCTTTTCTAAATCTGCCAAAAGCTCATCGTTCTCTTTTCCCCAGATACCTGCGTCCAATCCATCGTAATAGTAGACTTCTTTGATGCCGTGATAGAGAAAATCCACATCCTCCTCCGGGGAGCGCGGGGCGTTTTGATCGTAGTCTGGAAGGGGCTGATCGGGATACTCTGTCCTCATCTTATCCATGTCCTCCAGATACTCCACATCGTCCCGATGCAGTTCCCACCAGCCCTCCTCGGTGATAGCCCACTGAGATAGCCCGGAAATGAGTTCGTCTTCGGAACCGTCAAAATGGGCGGCTAGTCCTTCCAAGGGGGTGTAGTAGGCACTCAAAATAAGGGCCGAGCCGTTTTTTCTCTCCCCTTCCTGCGCATCCGTGCCGTCTGGATAAAAGGCTCGCCGCATAGTAACAGTCCAGGAAGACACTGAATGGATGTTGAGAATGCCGTTTTCCTCGGTGATGTCGATTGCCACCTCTTCCAAAGGCGGGCTTATGCAGGGGATGCTCATCCACATCCCCACGGGAATGAAAATGGCGATCATGACCGCTAGGGTAATAGCGATCACTGCCAGGCGCTTATATCGAAGCGATCGTTTTACTTTTTTGAGGCTCTCCGTCTTTTGTTCCTCCCTTTCTGGGGAGGGAAGGGCCAGATCCACCGCCTCCTGGAGCTTGTGAAACTCCTCCTGACAGGCTTCGCAGGTTTGCAAGTGTTCCTCCACTAGAGCGTTTGTCTCGAGGGAGGTGACGCCGTCGTGGTACAGGGGCAGCAGGTCTTGAATCACTTTGCAGGAAATGTTCATTCCAATGCCTCCTTTATCTTCATTCTCGCCCGGTGATAGGTGACCCGGGCCCAGCTTTCGGTCTTTTCAAACAGCCCGCCAATTTGGGCGAAGCTCAGTTCCCCAAAGGTGCGCAGCCAGAATACCTCCCGGTAGGGGTCCTCCAGCCGGTGGAGCACCTGGTGGATTTGCAGGGCCTGTTCCTTGTCTCCCAGGCGTTCTTCCAAATCCGTAGTGGCGGGCCAATCCCCTTCCAGTGGGGCGGACCGTTTCTGCTTTTTGAGAAGGGAGAAGGTGGTGTTTTTGGCGATTTGGCACAGCCACACGGAGAGGCGGCACTCCCCGTGGAAGGAGTCGATGGCCTTCAGCGCCTTGAAAAAGGACTCCTGGGTGACCTCTTCTGCCAGGTGAGGGTCGTGGGTCAATTTCAGGCAGTAGCCGTAGACAATGTCAAAGTGTTCCGCATAGATGCGCTCAAAATCGTCCATCTCCTCACCCCTCTCCGTTTCTAAGACTTTCTTCTTCCCGTTTCGTTACAGAACTGGCCTCTTTTTCTTTAAGCATACCTCATCAAAAACTGTTTGAAAAGAGCGAATTTTCATTGACTTCTTTTGGGACAGGGGTATAATCAAACCAGAGGAGGTGTTTGTATGGAGCTGCTGTTCTTCTATTCCTGTATCGCTCTTCCCCTGTGGGCGGCCCAGTTCGCCCTGTATTTCTTCCTGCGCTCTGCGGGCAGGATGAAAGAAAGCCTGGTGGCCAAGTGCGCCGGAAGCTTTTTGGCCGTGGGAAGCGCCGCCCTGGGCCTGCTGTCCCAGGGGGAATTGCCTTTGGCCCAGGGAATCTTCTGGTTCTTTGTGCTGTGCACCTTGGCAGACGCCCTGCTGGAGATTTCCTTCGTCCCCGGCATGTTAGTGTTCGGAGCGGCCCATGTGTGTTTGATCTTCTGGCTGTGGGAGAGAGTCGCCCTTATGTGGATCTGCCTGATCCTGTGGGCGGCCGTGTACATCCTCACCGCCATCCTGTTCCGTAAGGAGCTGCCTACCCTGGGCAAGCTGACAGTGCCCTTCCTGGTGTACCCGGCGCTGCTGGGGGGCAGTCTGGCCTTGGCAGTGCCCCACATGCTTTTTAGCAATCTGCGGTGGTGGCCCGTGGCCTTGGGCACGGTGCTGTTCTATATCTCGGACATGCTGGTGGCGAAAAACCAGCTCTCTCACTGGGACGACAAATGGCAGAAGCCCATTATGGCCCTGTACTGGGCGGCTCTGTATCTGATCAGCCTGGGGCTGTGGGTGGTGTAATATCCCCGGAACAGGCAGGCGCAGAAAAAACGCCCTCCGGGGGGAGGGCGGAACAGGATTCCATCGGCAAGGAGGAAATTTTCATGAACATTTGTCTTCGCACTGTGGTGGTAGATTGTGAGGACGCCCACCGGGCGGCGGGTTTTTACTGCAAGCTGCTGGGCTGGACCATCACCGCCCAAGAACCGGACTGGGTGCTGGTCCGCGATCCCAAGGGGGGTACAGGGCTGTCTTTCCAGCAAGAGGAGGGATATGTGCGCCCTGTGTGGCCGGAGGAGCCCGGCAAACCTATGAAAATGCTGCACCTAGACTTTCAGGTGGACGATCTTCCCGCCGCGGAGGCCCATGCCTTGGCGTGCGGGGCAGTGAAGTCCCCCCAGCAGTTTCTGGAGGGCGTCACGGTGTTTTTCGACACAGAGGGCCATCCCTTTTGCCTGTTTGTTTCGTAAATGCCGGCAACGCCAAGCAGCCCTCGGAAGCGGTAGCCCCGAGGGCAGAAAAAAGGAGAAAGGCCTCCCAAGCCGGGAGGCCCTTCCCTTTCGGGGAAATATTTCAGAGAAGAACTTGTACTCGATGGAAAAGAGCGGCTTCCGCCTTACGCCGGGAACACCAGGCGCACGGTGGTGCCCTCTCCTTCGGTGCTGTTCAGGGAGACCTTGGCGTTGTGGAAGGCAGCCCCGTGTTTCACAATGGAGAGCCCCAGACCTGTGCCGCCAATCTCCTTGGAGTGGCTTTTGTCCACCCGGTAAAACCGCTCAAATACCCGGTCCACATCCGCCTTGGGAATGCCGATGCCCGTGTCTGTCACGGTCAGGGCGGTGCCGGCCGGCTCCTGGGATACGGTGAGGGTCACGCGGCCGTTTTTCCGGTTGTATTTCACGGCGTTTTCGCACAGATTGTAGATCATCTCGTCCACAATGCTCTTTACGCCGTTGATTTCGGCTTTGTCGCCGATGACGGTGATGACCACGCCGTTTTTCTTGGCGGCAGGCTTCAGGCGGCCCGCCACGTCTCGGGCCAGGGCGGTCAGGTCAAACTGTTCCCGCTCCAGCTGCACATCGGCTTCGTCCAAACGGGACAGGTTTAAAATGTCGTCCACCAAGGTGATCAGCCGCTGGGATTCCACGTAGATGTTTCCTGCAAACCGGGGAATGTCCTCAGGCTTGACAATGCCGTTTTGGATGATCTCCGCAAACCCGGAAATCGAGGTCAAAGGGGTCTTCAGTTCGTGGGAGACGTTGGCGGTGAACTCCCGCCGGAGGTTTTCCCGCTCCTCCTGCTCGGTGATGTCCAAAATCACCACCACAGCGCCTTCCACTTCGCCGTCCCGCCAAACCGGGTTGGCCATCACCTGGCAGCAGCGGCCGTTCTGGCGCAGGAGCTGCTCGCTGCGGGTGCCGGAGAGAGCCCCGTCCACAGCGCTGCGGAACCCGGCGCTGCGGTTGAGCGCCAAGGCGCTGGTATGGGTGTCCGCCGGCGCATCCTCCACGCCCAGAAGGCGCAGGGCGCTGGTGTTGTACGAGAGGATGTCCGTGTTGTGATCCAGCACCAAAAAGCCTTCGCTCATATTTTCCGTAATAGAGGTGAACTCCTCCTGCTTCTCCCGCAGGGAGCGAATCTGCTGGGCAATCACCTCATTCTGCCGGTGGATCTTGCTCAGCAGGGGCGCCAGCTCATCGTAGGCAGTGTTTTCAGAGGGGTGGTCCAAATCCAAAGAGTTGATAGGGGCCACAATGTTTTTGGTGAGGAAGCGGGAGAAAATCACCGTGACCAGCGCGGCCACCAAGGCCACCCCGATGATCCAGGGCAGAATGGAGAGCAGCGCGGCAAACACCGAGTCCGTCTCCGCCGCCACCCGCAGCACCTGGCCGTTTTGCAGCTTAACCGCGTAGTAGAAGGTCTGCTCCGACAAGGTCCCGGACATACGGGTGGCCTCTCCGGCGCCGCCGGTGAGAGCTTCCCGCACCTCTTCCCGGTCTCCGTGGTTTTCCATGGAGGCGGCTTCCGCCTGGTTGTCATACAGCACCGTGCCGTCCCCATCGATCAAGGTGATACGGTTGGGGGTGCCGGCCACAGTTTGCAGGTACTCTTCTCCGGAGAGCTCCACGGCGTTGCGCACAAATTGGGTTTCCTCCCGTACTTCGTTTTTCATGCGGTTATCAAAGCTGGCGTAGTAAACCAAGGCGATCAGCAGGGAGGAAAGCACCACCGCCACCAGCGCCAGCAGGCACATGTTCTTAAATATTTTTTTTTGCAAAGGGGTCCATTCCTTTCTTGACGGTGTGTATCCGGTCAGCTGCGGCGGTCAATTTTGTAGCCTACGCCCCGCACCGTCTCAATCAGAGAGCCGCACTCTCCCAGCTTTTGCCGCAAGGTGCGCACGTGCACGTCCACCGTGCGGGTTTCCCCGTCAAAATCGTAGCCCCAAATGCGGGCCAGAATTTTGTCCCGGGTGAGCACCATGCCGTCGTTTTCCAAAAGGAAGCACAAAAGCTCAAATTCTTTCAAGGTGAGGGAAACTTCCTTGCCGTCCACCTTGACCAGGTGGCGGGAGGGGGAGACATACAGTTTCCCCAAGGTGTACTCCTGTCCCTCGTTTTCTTGGGGACCCGCCCGGCGCAGCAGGGCTTTTACCCGCGCCATAAGCTCCATCATCCCAAAGGGCTTGGGCACATAGTCGTCTGCGCCGCTGTCCAAACCCAGCACCTTGTCGTACTCGCTGTCCTTGGCGGTGAGCATCATCACCGGCAGCTTTTTGGTGGCAGGGTTGGCCCGCAGCTTTTTCAAAATTTGCAGGCCGTCCTCTTCCGGCAGCATAATGTCCAAAAGCACCATGCTGGGGATTTCCCGCTCCATGGCGGCCCAGAACTCCCCGGGCCGGCTGAACCCCACGGCTTCATAGCCGGTGGAGTTCATGGTGTAAACCACCAGTTCCCGGATGCTGTTGTCGTCTTCCAAAAAATAGATCATAGCATTCCCCGGTCCCTTGCCGGGGCCGGACCGTCCTTTCCCAAGAGATGTTTAGGCACTCTCCTTTTTACCAGTCAGGGAGTATTGCACCCACTCGGCCACGTTTACGGCGTGGTCGCCAATCCGTTCAAAATATTTTGCCACCATTAACAGGTCGATGCAAAACTCCCCGCTCTCCCGGTTTTCGGTGATCAAGTGGATCAATTCGTTTTTCACCCGGTTAAAGAGTTCGTCCACCACGTTGTCGTATTGCATCACCTGGTGGGCCAGGGGCAGGTCTTGCCGCACAAAAGAGTCAATGGCGTCGGTGACCATTTTGATGGTGGCTTCGGCCATCTCTTTGATGTGCACCTTGCTGAAAGTGATATCCCCGTTCTGCAGATAGGGCAGCAGTTCCGCAATGTCCGAGGTCTGGTCCCCAATGCGCTCCAGATCGGTGATCATCTTCAAGGCGGAGGAAATTTGGCGCAGGTCCCCGGCCACAGGCTGCTGCTGCAAAAGCAGCCGCATGCACAGGCTTTCAATTTCCCGCTCTTTCTGATCGATCTCCAGCTCAATGGGCTTCACCTTCTTGGCCAGTTCCATGTCGTTTTCCAGCAGAGCTTTGGCGGCGGTGGAGATGGCGTCTTCGCACAGGGCTCCGGTGGTGATCAGCGCCACGTTGAGCTGTTCCAGCTGTTCGTCGAATTTGCTTCTCATAGGGTGTTTCGCTCCTTTCCCATCAGCCGAACCGGCCGGTGATATAGTCTTCGGTGCGTTTGTCCTGGGGCATGGAGAACACGGACTCCGTAGGCCCAAATTCCACCAGTTCGCCCAGCAGGAAGAACGCTGTCTTGTCAGAAATACGCGCAGCCTGCTGCATGTTATGCGTCACAATAACGATAGTATAATCGGATTTCAGCTCCATTGCAAGATCCTCGATCTTGGAGGTGGAGATGGGGTCCAGGGCAGAGGTGGGCTCGTCCATGAGCAGCACTTCCGGCTCCACCGCCAGAGCCCGGGCGATGCACAGCCGCTGCTGCTGGCCGCCGGAGAGGCCCAGGGCGCTCTTCTTCAGCCGGTCCTTCAGCTCGTCCCAGATGGCCGCGCCCCGCAGGGATTTCTCCACAATCTCGTCCAGCTTCACCTTGGAGCGGATGCCGTGGGTGCGGGGGCCGTAGGCGATGTTGTCGTACACGCTCATGGGGAAGGGGTTGGGCTTCTGGAACACCATGCCCACCCGCTTGCGCAGCTGGTTGACGTCGGTGTTGCCGTAGATATCCTCCCCGTCCAGAAGGATTTCCCCGGTGATCTTGCAGCCTTCCACCAGGTCGTTCATCCGGTTGAGGGATTTGAGCAGCGTGGACTTGCCGCAGCCGGAAGGACCGATGAAGGCGGTCACTTCGTTGGGAGCGATGTTCATATTGACGTTTTTCAGGGCTTTAAAGTCCCCGTAGTACAGGTCCAGGTTTTTGACCGTTATTTTATCCATAAAAGAAAACCATCCATTCCTTAGTTCATCTGGGCGCCCTTGCCGCATACCGTAGGAAGAGGGCCCGTGCATTCCAAATTCCAGTGGGCGTTACGCTTTGGTAAATTTCTTGGCCACGAAGGAGGAGAGGGCGTTGATGCCCACCACCAAAATCAGCAGCACCACCGCTGTGGCGTAGGCGGCTTCTCGGGCCAGGCCTTCGTTTAATAGGTTGTACATGTGCACTGCCAGGGTCCGGCCGGAGTCCATGGGGTTGACGGCCACCTGGGCCACGGTGCCGGAGGTGAACATCAAAGCCGCCGTTTCGCCTACAATGCGGCCGATGCCCAAAATAATGCCGGACAGGATGCCGGGCATGGCGGAGGGGAGAATGATCCGGAACACGGTGCGCAGCTTGCCGGCGCCCAGGCCGAAGCTGCCTTCCCGGAAGGAGTCCGGCACGCTCATCAGTGCCTCTTCCGTGGTACGCATAATCAGAGGAAGGATCATGATGGACATGGTCAACGCGCCGCCAATCATGGAATAACTCCAGCCCAGGCTGACGCCGAAGAACAGGTAGCCAAACAGGCCGTACACAATGGAGGGAATGCCGGAAAGGGTTTCGGCGGTGATGCGCACCACGCCCACCAGCTTGTTGCCCCGCTTGGCGTATTCCACCAGGTAGATGGCGGAGAAGATGCCCACA